>NZ_JBPKBJ010000077.1:0-14984 GCF_051390655.1 Acinetobacter sp. P1(2025) | reverse complement strand
TGAATTTTATGATCGACATTTCTCAAAAGTAATGGCAGCATAATTTAAATATTTAGAGCGGATTTATCACTTATAAAACTAGATTGAGTGGTCTAATTAACGGAACCACATCAAAAGGTTAAAAATACTTCAGATAGCATTATTTATTGAAGATTTATTTGACCTTATCAATTATACCGCGTATAAAGTCAACTCACTGGTGCGGGGTGGAGCAGTCTGGTAGCTCGTCGGGCTCATAACCCGAAGGTCGTTGGTTCAAATCCAACCCCCGCATCCAATTATTTAAGTTTTTTAGAAAAATATTCTGTATTAATATTATGTAATTCATAACATTAATATTGATTCTTTTTATAACCTAAAAATAAAGATTGCTAATTCACATATAAAGCGTATAGTGAATATACACGATAAGAAAATATATTTTTGTCTCATTAAAATTCTCATTTTGCATGAATACTTCCCGCTTATTTGATATTTTAGTTTCAAGTTTATTATTTTAAAATCAGTCTTTTATAAATTTATTCTCATCAAGAGAAAGGATATTATTATGTCAAATGGTATGAATGGTACAGTTAAATGGTTTAACGAAACTAAAGGTTTTGGTTTTATTCAGTCAGATAATGGTCAAGATGTTTTCGCTCACTACAGCGAAATTGCAAACAACGGATTTAAAACACTTTTTGAAGGTCAACGCGTTAAATTTGACGTAATGCAAGGTAAAAAAGGTCTACAAGCAAGTAATATTTCTGTTCTTGCATTGAACTCTTAACTCCCTTTGCTTATTTAGTTAATTCCAGTCAAAAATATCAAAACTTATAGCTGAAAATACCATAAACTTTTCATCTTACGGTCTTAGAATATTACTAAATTTTCTCAATAAGCCTACTTATAGAAGTGGGCTTATTTCTTATTAGATAAATCATTAAATAGAGTATAAAATTAAAATCTCTCGAATAAAATTTTCATAGAATTTAAATATTGCATTTACATTACAAAGCTTATTTTTTATGTTAGGATAAGATCGAATCTAAGATTATCTTATAAATATGTGCAATATTAGTATATTAGAAGAATTAAACCAATCTATTGAGTACTATTTAAATAGAAATGGGCAATATCCAAGTCGAATTATTTTAGGTTATAAAACCTATACTGAACTTATGCATCAAAAGAAATTTTCAGACGAATTAAAGAATTCTGCTATAGAACCCAATAAGCGTAAGTACAGAAAAATTAAAATTAAGCTAACTCAAGATGATCACCAGTTAGAGTTACGATAGCTCTATTCGTTATTAGAAAGTCCCCCTTAACGTATTTACTGTTTCAATCTTAATTTATTGAATAGAATTCCAATAATTACTTTAGAAATAATTCTTTTTCGGCTTGTCGACGTCTCACCAATCCACGCATCACATTCCCTCCAGCCTTATTCCAAACCTCAAATTGTTCGGCTGCTGCTGAATATTTACCCATATTTAGATACTTTAATAATGTTGATGTTCTAAATGCATTTTCACCAATGTTATAAGTCAATGATACAAGGGCATCGAACTGATTTTGCTTTAATGAAACATTAACAAGGTGATTTACTGTACGCTGAAACCTTAATAAATCATGTTGAAAATAAGCTTTTGCTTCACTTTCAGTGCAGGTCTCACCTCTTTTAACTCTCACTCCATTTGGATAAATCGTTGTTCCATATCCAATAGTCCAAGTGCCTGCTCCATCATCATAAGATTTTAATCTCAGATCTTCAAACTCCATGATGAAGCGCATTCCAGCATGGCTTATTTGCGTGGGCACTATGGCTTCAACTTCAGTTTCATCATATGCAGTTACTATATTAGAGTTCGATGTCTCAGATCTAGAACTCACTTGGTATTGATTGATCATTTGTTTTAGCCACTTCTTAAAGCTTTTCACCAAGTTTTTCTCGAATCTAAATTAAGTGAGTTCAGCATATTCATGCTGTGATTACGAGTTTGTTATGGTAACAACCTTACATATCACTGAATCAACAGATCAGAATTATTTGCTATTCCTTGAAAAATATTCAATTTGCCGAAATCATGAAGTTGTGGTTGTTAAGGATATATATTTTCACAATAAGTCATATTAAACTGCTGTGATTCTTTTGAACGATGAATGACTGCTATGAAAAAAATTATTGGAAAATCAATCTTTAAGGCAGCAGGCTGGACATATCAAGTTGATCCCGCAATTTTGGAACAGAAACAAGTAATTATTGGATTTGAACATACATCAAATCTAGACACTATTCTTTCACTCGCTTTGTTTGAAATCTTAGAACTTAAAGTTCATACATTGATTAAAAAGGAACTATTCAAAGGTCCTCTTAAACCTATTTTAGAAAAGCTAGGTGGCATTCCTGTTGATCGTAAAGCAAATAAAGACATAGTGACGCAAATGGTCGACTTATTTAAGCGTAATGAGCGCTTTAATTTAGTCATAGCTCCAGAGGCAACACGCGCAAAAAATGGTGAAGATCGCAAACCAATTCGTACAGGATTTTGGCATATTGCTAAAGCAGCCAACGTACCTATTATTTTGATGTATGCCAATGCACGTACAAAACAAGGTGGTATTTTAGGAAAAATTTATCCTACAGATTTACAAAAAGATTTGGAACAAATCAAAGCTCTTTATGCTGAATACGACATTGACGTAAAGATTAACTAATTTTTGCATTCTTTCTGATCAATCTTTAATACATGATCAGGAATTTAAATTTTGAATGCTTAATGCGGTGGTTTTCAACAAAACTATCGCTATGCTAATATTCACGCACTTTTTTGAGTTTTAATTTTTTGGAGTTACTTCCATGGCGGGTCATTCTAAATGGGCCAATATTAAGCATCGTAAAGCTAAACAAGATGCAAGTCGCGGTAAAGTTTTTACTAAATACATCCGTGAAATCGTAACAGCTTCACGTTTAGGCGGGCCAGATGCAGCGAGTAACCCTCGTTTACGTGCCGTTGTTGAAAAAGCACTTTCTGTGAATATGACACGTGACACCATCAACCGTGCAATCCAACGTGGTGCTGGTGGCGAAGATAATGATGATTTAAAAGAAGTAACCTATGAAGGTTATGGTGTTGGTGGTGTTGCAGTTATCGTTGAAACCATGACTGATAACTTAAACCGTACTGTTCCAGATGTTCGTCATTGCTTTAGTAAAACCAATGGCAACTTGGGTACCAACGGTTCAGTAGCATACCTATTCACTAAGCGTGGCGAAATTTCTTTTGATGATGTTTCATTAGAAGACAAAGTGATGGAAGTTGCTTTAGAAGCTGGTGCTGATGACATCGAGATCGATGAAGATAGTATCTTAGTTATCACTAGTCCCGAAAGTTTTGGTGATGTTCAAGATGCGCTTACAGCAGCAGGATTGAAATCTGACAATGCCGAAGTGGTCATGAGCCCATCGACTAAAGCTGAAATCAACGATATTGATCAAGCTAAACAGATCATGAAAATGATTGATATGCTTGAAGATCTTGATGATGTTCAAAACGTTTATACAAACGTGGAATTTACAGAAGAAGTTTTAGCTCAACTCGATGCTTAACTGATTCAAGTGAGTAAAAAATGCATCTTTTTAGATGCATTTTTTATAGCTTATTTAAAAGCTTATAACAGTTGAAAACATTATATTCTTTGATCACAAAACTCGAATGAAGTGCTACTACACTGTCGATCTTACCAATACGGCGTAATAAAATTTCACTGTAGTCATCCATATTTCTCGCTACCAGTTCTAAAATAAAATCTGCACTCTGCCCTGTTACTAGAAATGCATTGGTCACTTCTGGAATATCTTCAATTTCTTCTAAAAACTTATCAAAAGTTTCGCTGTCATGCTTACTAAGCGACACTTGCAAAAGAATGTGCAGACTAAAACCAAGCTTATTAAAGTTAATTTCTCGTTTAAGCTGCCCCATTACTTGGGATTCAATTAAATTTTTAATACGGCGATGTACTGAACTTACCGATAGATTAATACGCTCTGACAATTCATTCAGATTTACATCTTCGTGAGTCAAAATTTCAAGAATTTGCTTATCAAATCGATCTAATTCCATAGTACAGTCCATATGATTTCTAACTTATTTTATCGGAACTGCTTAAAACAAATTTTTAAGGGTCAAGGGAAAACATACGTTTAACTTTTGACAATGTTGTATGGATAACACGAACATTATTCCGATAAACTTTTGGTTTATCTTTGTCTCAAAGCCGAAACAAGACCTTTTGAGTAAATGTTCGACTCATCTCCCAATAGTCAAACAACTCGTTTCGATCCCCATCACACCCTGAAACATAAGATAACAAAGCCTTTATACAATTATTTCCCTCTTTTAACTTTTTTTAAAGTAAATTTGGAAAATATTTCTAATATTTTTAGCTTAAAACGAATTTTCTTTTAATAAATCATGCTATTCATTAATAATTTCTTAGATTTTTGATAGTTACCCCATTTAATTTCTCATAAAAAAGCCCTGATATTTTGTATCAAAGCTAATATTGGTGTGGATTAGCGATCACATTCCACGCCAATCCACTCGCGCGTTACGTTCAGTCGCATAAATACGCTGTACATATTGTCCTAATGGTAGATCAAGTAAATCGTCATGATATTGTTTCAATTCACCTGAAAATTGTTCAAGATCATCATTTTCTAGTTCCCAAGGAGTACCCTTGATCACAAGCAACGGTGCCAGCATAGAACAGACCGCAATATCGGCTAATCCCAAACGATCTCCAACCAAATAACGTCCTTGATTATCGATCAAACGCTGATTTAAATCTGCAATCAATTCCGTCATTCGTATTTTCGATTTTTCAACTTTTTCTGGATTCAGTTTGTAATTCGTTGAAACTAAACTCTTCAAAATAGGTTTTGAGATTTTCTCAAATTGACGTAAGTAACCCTGTTCACCCATCATAATTTCAAGTGGATGATCACCAATAGAAAGTGCCTGTGCTAATGTCCAACGGCGAACATGAATCCCTAATTCACCCGCAAGCTCATCAATATCAAGAGCCTGTTTGCGTAAACTTTCGTCACGTCTAAGTAATGCATGTTCGGGATAAGTCGCATCAAGATAGAGGGCAATCTTGGTTGAGTCTGCAACCCAGCGTTTGTCATCTTTCAACATTGGCAAAAAATATTGCCCAGATTTGAGATAGGTAAACGCGCGATGAAAACCTGGAATTAAATTATGTGCAACATAGTCCAATTCCTTATGATCTAACAACCAGCGAGCTTTTTCACAATAGTGAGATAAAGGAAATTGGTATAAAACCCGCATAGACACTCCAAATTTATTTTTCTATTCGATCAAACATAAAGTTTTTCCTACTTTAGAAGTAAAAGTGAATGATTACAATGTCGTTTTTGCTCTATCTTTTTTAATTTTGGCTAAAGCTTGCTATACATTTTTTAGATGAAGTTATTCTATTTAGTGATAAAAAAACTGTTTTTGTAGCTTAAAGTTTACACCAAAAGTGATAAATGATTGTTTTCACTAAAATTTAAATATCATTTTTTATTTCATTTTTCTCATAAAAAATGCTTAACAATTATTGTGATATACAAGCCAAAACTGATGGTTTAGTGGAAAAGTAAAACTTTTGTAAAGTTCCTCTTATCTATTAGAGGTGTCTACATGTCCAGTAATCAATCAGTGATCCAAGCTCCAGTACAACTGATTTTAAATGATCAGCAGGCCATTAATGCTGCCTATCAAGTTGCTGACTTTGCATTAGAAGAACGAAATAAACGAGACCAAAATCGTATTTTGCCAACGGAACAAATCAATCAGTTTAGTCAAAAGGGTTTAGGCGGTATCCGTATTCCAAAACAATATGGTGGTGCTTTTGTCTCCAATAAAACCTTAGCCCATGTGTTTCGTATTTTGAGTAAAGCAGACGCCAATGTTGGGCAAATTCCACAAAACCAATTCGGTCTTTTAAATTTTATTAATATCACGGGTTCAGATGCACAAAAACAGTTTATCTACACTGAAATTCTGGCAGGTAAACGCATTGCAAATGGTGGACCTGAAAAAAATTCCAAAAATACCAAAGCCATTCAAACCACGTTAACGTTGGAAAATGGGCAATACTTCTTAAACGGGGAAAAATTTTACTCAACTGGAACCAGTTTTGCAGATTGGTTAGCAATTCGTGCCTTACATCCAGATGGTCATACCGTACTTGCAATCATTGACCGACATGCCGCAGGTGTTGAGGTCATTAATGACTGGAATGGCTTTGGTCAACGCACCACAGCCAGCGGAACAGTAAAACTCCACAACGTCATCGCTGATCCCGCATTATTCTTTGATGAACGCATTATTGCTAATACTCCAAATGTTCGCGGTGCCTATTCTCAGCTTCTACAAGTTGCCATTGATGTTGGCATCGCCGAAGCAGCTTTTGATGACACTTTATCCAGCATTCGTAAAGCACGTCCCATTATTGATGCAGGTGTAGAAAAAGCCAGTGAAGAACATTACACCTTACAAGAAGTTGGTATGCTCAATATCCTTCTCGATGCAGCTATTTTATTACTAGATGAGGCAGCAGAATATCTAGATGAACTGGATCAACTCACTCAGATTTCTAGCGAGCAATCCGCGCGCGCCTCTATTTTAGTGGCAGAAGCAAAGATATATGCCAATGATGCTGCCCTGCATATCTCAGAAAAATTACTCGAACTTGGTGGCAGTCGTGCCAGCCTGAGCCAACACAATCTTGATCAGCATTGGCGTAATGCCCGTGTGCATACCTTACATGATCCTGTGCGTTGGAAATTCCATGTGATTGGTGACTATTACCTCAATGGTACACACCCTGCCCGCCATGCCTGGATTTAAGGAGCAAATCATCATGACCTCTTATCAAGAATTACAAGGTTTTGCCAAAACCAATTTTAAAGTAGACCATATTATCCAAAGTGATGCAGAAGCCCTAGAAATTGCAACTCAACTCAGTCAACAGTTTAAACAAAATGCGGTGGAACGCGATGCCAATCGAAACTTGCCGTTTACTGAAATCGAAGCCTATAGTCAGTCAGGTTTATGGGCAATTACGGTACCTAAGCAGTACGGTGGTGCAGAAGTTTCCAGCCTAACAGTAGCTAAAGTGATTGCGCTGTTTAGTGGTGCGGATGGTTCAATCGGTCAGATTCCACAAAACCATTTTTATGCATTGGAAGTATTGCGCAATACTGGTACAGAAGCGCAAAAGAAACGCCTCTATCAAGAAGTATTACAAGGTGCACGTTTCGGTAATGCGCTGGCGGAATTTAAAACCCGCACTTATGCACATAAGCAAACCACATTGATTCAAAGCGAAAACGGTTATCTGATCCAAGGGGAAAAATTCTATTGCACCGGTAGCCTATTCTCCCATCGTATTCCAACCTTAGTGGTGGATGAATCTGGACGCGAATTTTTGGCTTTTGTACAAAGAGACAGTCAAGGATTAGAACTGATTGATGACTGGTCTGGCTTTGGGCAACGGACTACTGGCAGCGGTACAGTCAAATTTCATCAGGTCTTTGTTGCCAAAGAGGATGTGATTCCTTTTGATACCGCCTTTAAGCAGCTATCTTTGGTAGGACCATTTGCTCAAATCATGCATGCCGCGATTGAAGTCGGGATTGCTCGTGCTGCTTTTGAAGAAACCCTAGAACGTGTACGTGTTGCCCGCCCTTGGATTGATGCCAATATTGATTCCGCCACTCAAGACCCCCTAACCCTATCTGAGCTGGGTCGTGTGGCAACCGATGTCAAAGCCAGCGAACTTTTACTAAAACAAGCAGCTCGCTCTGTAGATATTGCCAAACAAGATTTGAATGCGGAGACCTTAGCCAAAGCCTCAATTGATGTGGCAAAAGTACGTGCGCATAGTACTGAAACTGCATTAAAGGCATCATCGAAACTGATTGAATTAGCAGGTAGTCGTGGCAGTCAACGTGCTGATGGTCTTGATCGTCATTGGCGTAATGCACGTGTACACACCTTGCATGATGCTGCACGCTGGAAATATTACTTCATCGGTAATTATGTATTGAATGGCATTCTGCCTCCACGTCGGGGGACTTTGTAATGAGCCAAACGACTGCTAAAAAAATCTTGTTAAATGCCTTTGATATGAACTGTGTCGGTCATATCAATCATGGCTTATGGACGCATCCGCGTGATCAATCACATCGCTTTAATGAACTGAGTTATTGGACTGAATTGGCACAAACTTTAGAACAAGGTTTGTTTGATGGTTTATTCCTTGCTGATATTACAGGTGTTTATGATGTCTATCAGAATGGCATCAATCTCACTCTGAAAGAATCGATTCAGTTACCTAGTCATGACCCTTCCACCCTGATTTCAGCAATGGCTTTGGTCACGCAGAATTTGGGTTTTGGTGTCACGGTCAATCTCAGCTATGAACAGCCTTATCAATTTGCACGGCGATTTGCCAGTCTTGATCATTTAACCCAAGGTCGTTTGGGCTGGAATATTGTCACAGGCTATCTGGATAGTGCCGAACGGCTAATTGGGCAAAAAGGTTTAAAAGATCATGATGCGCGCTATGATCAAGCCGAGGAGTTTTTACAACTTTGCTATCAATATTGGGAAGGTTCCTGGGAAAATGACGCCTTAAAGAAAGATAAGCAGCAGCGCGTTTTTACTGACCCCAATAAAGTCCATTCGATCAATCATCAAGGGCAATATTACCAAAGCCAAGGGGTATTTCAGGTGGCGCCGTCGGTACAGCGTACACCAACACTTTTTCAGGCCGGTGCTTCACCGAAGGGACTACAGTTTGCCACGCGTCATGCGGAATGTATTTTTATTGGCGGTGATCAACCAGAAAAGATTCGTCAGCAAGTCAATAAAATACGACTACAAGCACAGCAACAAGGTCGAGATGAAGATGCAATTAAAATCTTTGTCGGCATTACCGTGGTTGTGGCTGAAACACATGAACTTGCCCAGCAAAAACTGGCTGAATATCGTCAATATGCTAGCCCTGAAGCAGGTTTAGCACATTATGCCAGTTCAGTCGGAATTGATCTTGCCAAGTTTGCAGATGATGAAACGATTCCTTATCAAAAGAGCAATAGCATTGCTTCCGTCAATGAGAAGTTTAAAGAACAGCGCATCAGCAAAAATGATCTGAAAGCACAGCATGTTTTGGGTGGACGTTATCCCTTGATTGTAGGCAGTGGTACCGAGGTTGCAGAATACCTGATTGATCTGCTTCACCAGACCGGTATTGATGGTTTTAACCTGACCCGTACCGTTGCACCTGAATCACACCATGATTTCATTCGACTGGTCATTCCAGAGTTACAACAACGTGGACGTTATAAAACTGAATATGCCACAGGTTCACTGCGGAACAAACTGTTTGCCCAAGGCGATCATTTAGCTGCAAGCCATCCTGCTAACCAGTTCCGATGTAGACCGCATAACAACACAGATACCCTAAAAATAATTGAAGAAATTAGTGCTTAACATTTAAGAAAAGAATTGGAGAAATATATGGCTCAAACAGCCTCTAAAAAATGGCTTGGTATTGGCCTTGTCGTCGTTGTTGCGATTATTGCCTTATTGATTTGGAATAAACAAAGACAGAACCATAGCAGTGAACTAGTGATTGGGATCAGTCCTTCTTTTGCCCATCCATTACAAGTTGCAGTGGATGAAGCCAAACAGCAAGGTTTGAATGTCAAATTGGTCGAGTTTTCAGACTGGAATACCCCAAACATCACTTTGAATCATGGCGATATTGATGCGAACTTTTTCCAGCATCAACCTTTTTTGGATAATGCCATTAAAGAAACTGGCTTTAAATTAAAGTCATTTGCTGCGGGTGCGGCTTCACATGTTGGACTGTATTCAAAAAAATATAAAAGTTTTGATGAACTTCCGAATGGTGCAACTGTTGCGATTCCGAATGATCCTGTCAATCAAGGGCGTGCTTTATTGCTATTGCAACAAGCCAAGTTGATTGAACTGAAAGACAGTAACAATCACCTTTCTGCCTTGAAAGACATTAGCGCGAATCCGAAGAATTTGAAATTTACTGAAGTTGAAGGCCCGCAAACTGCACGTGCGATTGATGATGTTGATCTCGCTTTTGGCTACCCCCATTACTTACGTTTAGCCAAAACGGCTGATCCTGAAAGTGCCTTATTGTTTGATGACAATACCAATAAACGTTATGCGATTTTATTTGTGGTGCGTGATGATTATCAGGACAAGGACAACAAACTACAGAAATTTGTCGAGATTTATCAAAACTCACCCAAAGTTAAAGCAGCCTTGGATAGCGATTTCGGTCCAACGTTGTGGTTCCCAGGTTGGAAATAAGGAGAACAATCATGGTGAGTTTTGGTTCACAGGTCGATTTTTCAGTCCCACATCTGAAAATACGCGGTTTAAATAAGTTTTATGATGTACAGGGCCAACGCTTACATGCTTTAAAAGACATTAATATTGATATTCCCAAAGCACAGATTGTTGGGATTATCGGGAAAAGTGGCGCTGGTAAATCATCCCTACTCCGCACCCTCAATGGACTGGAGTCGATTGATACTGGCAGCATCCTGATTCATCAACAAAATATTGCTGAACTCAACCATGCCGAGTTGATCAAGACCCGGCAGAAAATTGGCATGATTTTTCAGCATTTTAATTTAATGTCTGCCAAAACTGTGTGGGAAAACGTAGCTTTACCGCTACGTATTGCGGGTTATGACAAAGCTGAGATTGAACAACGCGTCAGTGAGGTACTGACGCTGGTGGGATTAGAGGCAAAGCGAAATGATTACCCTGCTCAACTGTCTGGTGGACAAAAACAACGTGTGGGTATTGCTCGGGCCTTGGTTTCTCAGCCTGAAATCCTGCTCTGTGATGAAGCCACCTCAGCACTGGACCCTGAAAGTACCGCCAACATTCTGTCCTTATTAAAACAGATCAATCGAGACCTCGGTTTAACCATTGTCTTGATCACTCATGAGATGCAAGTCATTCAAGAGATTTGTGATCAAGTCATCGTGATTGATCATGGTGAGATTATCGAGTCTGGGCAAGTCTGGTCAGTATTTTCCAATCCGCAACAACAGATCACTCAGGAATTACTCAATTTTGAGCAGGTAAATTTACCTTTTGAACTGAGCCCAACTATTCTGCCTGAGAGTACGCATCAGATTTTAAAACTGAAATATGTTAGTGAATCGAAATCAGTGCCTGATTTATATGAGCTATTGGATGGCTTTAATAGTCCAGTTCAAGTTTATCACAGTCAAATTGATAGCATTCAGCAGCGTACCATCGGCTCATTGATCATCGGGATTCGCAATCTCGAATTTGGTCTCAACCACTCACAATCTGAAAAACATCCTGCAATTACACAACTTGAGGTGATCGGTTATGTACAATCAACTCATTGATCTGCTACTGACAGGTACGACCGATACTTTAATCATGGTCGGTGTTTCTGCGATTCTCGCCTTTTTAATTGGTCTGCCAATTGCCTTAATTTTGGTGAGTACTGCTGATTTTGGGATTTACCCTTCCAAGAAAATCAATCAATCATTAGGCTGGATCATTAACATCACTCGATCCGTGCCCTTCCTGATTTTAATGGTGGCTTTGATTCCTTTTACTCGCTGGATCGTCGGCACCAGTTACGGCGTCTTGGCTGCAATTGTGCCCTTAACCATTGCTGCGATTCCGTTCTTCGCCCGTATTGCGGAGGTCAGTCTACGTGAAGTCGATCAAGGGTTGATTGAAGCAGCACAAGCAATGGGCTGTAACCGCAAGCAGATTCTTTGGCACGTGCTGCTTCCGGAAGCATTACCCGGAATTATTGCAGGTTTTACCGTGACTATTGTCACCATGATCAGCTCTTCTGCCATTGCGGGTGCGATTGGTGCAGGTGGGCTCGGTGATATTGCCTATCGTTATGGCTATCAGCGTTTTGATATGCAAGTCATGCTGGCGGTGATTTTGGTCCTAATTGTTTTGGTCATGTTGGTACAAACGATAGGTGATAATATTGCCAAACAACTCGATAAACGGAAAGTTTGATCCTGAATTATGAATCCTCACTAGCCATGACCTGACTTTGTCATGGCTTTCATGTAAAATCAGCGACAATTTTTAAATAACACATTTGTGAGTGGTTTCATGGGTTTTAATTGCGGTATTGTTGGTCTGCCAAACGTAGGTAAATCTACATTATTTAATGCATTAACAAAGGCAGCGATTGCTGCTGAAAACTTTCCGTTCTGTACCATTGAACCAAACACAGGCATTGTTCCTGTTCCAGATCCACGTTTAGACAAACTTACAGCAATTGTTAAACCACAACGTGTTATTCCAACTACGATGGAATTCGTTGATATCGCAGGTTTGGTTGCTGGTGCTTCAAAAGGTGAAGGTCTGGGTAACCAATTCCTTGCAAACATCCGTGAAACTGATGCAATCGCACACGTAGTACGTTGTTTTGAAGACGAAAACGTGATTCACGTAAATGGTAAAATTGCCCCATTAGATGACATCGCAACCATCAATACTGAACTTGCACTTGCTGACCTTGATACTGTTGCAAAAGCATTACTACGCTTAACTAAAGCAGCTAAAGGTGGTGACAAAGATGCAATTGCCACTAAAGCAGCATTAGAAAAAATCCAACCTTTACTCGATGAAGGCAAACCAGCTCGTGCCGCTGACCTATCAGATGATGAGCGTAAAGCTGTTCGTGGTTTTGGTTTAATGACACTTAAACCAACCATGTATATTGCCAACGTTGCAGAAGATGGTTTTGAAAACAACCCACATCTTGACGCAGTTAAAAAACTTGCTGCTGAAGAAAATGCAATCGTTGTACCACTTTGCAATCAGATCGAAGCCGAAATTTCATTACTTGAAGATGAAGACCGTGCTGAATTCTTAGAAGCAATGGGTATGGAAGAGCCAGGTCTAAACGTAGTGATTCGTGCAGGCTATAGCTTACTTGGTTTACAAACATACTTTACTGCAGGCGTACAAGAAGTTCGTGCTTGGACAGTTAAAGTGGGTGCGACTGCGCCACAAGCTGCTGGTGTGATTCACACTGATTTTGAAAAAGGTTTTATTCGTGCAGAATGTATTTCTTACGATGACTTTATTCAATACAACGGTGAAAACGGCGCGAAAGAAGCAGGAAAATGGCGTCTAGAAGGTAAAACTTATGTCGTTCAAGACGGTGATGTCCTTCACTTCCGTTTCAACGTATAAATCAAAGTTTTGATTTCCAAACCGCCAATTTGACCTGATTGGCGGTTTTTTTATTTTTTTATTTTTTTATTTTTTTATTACCACTTAAATTTAAAAACAACTTATAACAATAACTTTTTCAATTGTTGCGTTACATGCAATCTCGCTTTTTTCTGCTTAAAGATAGTTGGGATATGTAATAAAAAGAAAGAATGTCGATAATTTTTGTGGTCTCTTAGGTTTTCATTTAGATAATGATACAGATCCAAAGCAGCCTCACGATGAAACGCCCATAAAACTTGCTGTTTATACGTCACAATGTAATAAGCATCATTCGGCCAGTTTAAATGATGCTTTTGTTGACAATTACATGATTCGCAAACGACTCCTCCATGACTTAGTCTGGAATATCGTGCATGCCAAACTGTTGCATCATAGCCTTTAGGTAAGTCTTGAATTTGTTCAATCGGAATTGCTAGATTTGGATAATAAAATGCCGCATGCCAATAAGCTCCGCAACTATCCTGAAAGCGCTCATATTCAAAATCAGCATGTTGTTGGAAATACTCGACATCTTTCTTGAGTGTTATCTTGGCTATTCTGGCAAATTCGAAATTAGCTTTACCGACACAACATGGACATTTAATTTCTAATTTTTCAGGTAAGGACCAATATTCATAAATTCCTTTCATTTGCTCTTTAATAATAAATCATCAACCTAAACTGAAAATAAGCTTAGCAATTAGATCAAGCTTTTAGAATCAGTAAATGAAAAAGCCAAGTCGTTATGAGCTTGGCTTTTTAACTTGCAATAGATCAATTAAGACGCTGTTTGCGGTTTCATATCCATTTCTGCACGTTTCATTTGTGCTTCTTTTAAAATACGTTGATGTAATGGCTTACGGAATCCAAGTAGAAAAACGAACTCTGCTAATACAAATAGAGGTCCTATTGCTAAACCAATCAAATCATCAACAAATGCAGGTTTTTTCTTCTCGAAATAATGCCCTACAAATTGAAATACCCAACCTACTACAAAAATACCGATACTCGCTCCTAACCAGCTCCACATCGGTAATACGGCTATTTTTACTGCAAGTGGATATGCTGCGATGAATATAATCAGCATTAGAATGCCAAAAAACTTATCTAATGATATATAGTAAATTGCACTCAATACAATCAGTATCGATGCCAAAGTCACTGAAACTCCTGATATTTCTACACCCGCACGCGCAGTTAAGCATAAAATTGAAAAAACAATCAGTGGAATACCCACAAAATGGGTCACAATATTTTTCTGATCCAAATGATATGCAGCATACTGACTGAGTAGACGCTCCAAATTTGTCATTTTTAATTCCTCATATTATTTCTGTATGTTATTAATCTATTACAAATCAGCAAATAAAATTGTCATGTAGCTGACAAATGGATTTATATTTTTAAAAGGAAATAGAGTGTTAGATCCCATTCATATTCACCATTTACAGCAAAATTCGTGGTTTAGTCATCTTGCAGAGCCTTTCAAGCAGTTCATTTTGGATCATGGTAAGAAACTTATAATTTAGGACTTACGCATTGACAGATTCAAAAAAGTATTAAAATGCTTTATAAAGTATCTGTGATTAGACGAATTAAACATGCTTCTACAGCAACCTGTACTCTACCCATTTATAT
>NZ_JBPKBJ010000076.1:0-15501 GCF_051390655.1 Acinetobacter sp. P1(2025) | reverse complement strand
TATAAATGGGTAATGTACAAGTTGCTGTAGAAGCATGTTTAGTTCGTCTGATCACAGATACTTTATAAACTATTTTAATACTTTTTTGAATCCGTCAATGCGTAAGTCCTATAAGAGATCAATAAAATGAACAAAGAAAATCACTTAATGATTGAGCAACAAGGTAGTCTAGGCATGATCACCTTAGATCGAGTGACACATCTGAATGCATTATCACTAGCGATGATTGAGGGGATTCAAGCCCAACTTGAGCTTTGGCGAGATGATGCTGCTATCCAAGCGATTTTAATCAAATCGAACAGCCCGAAAGCCTTTTGTGCAGGAGGCGATATTCGCTATTTGTATGACAGTTATAAACTGGGCACGACAGATCATCAGGGGTATTTTAGTGCCGAATATAAGATGCTCACCACCATACGTGAGTACCAAAAACCTGTCATCGTTCTGCTCGATGGTTATGTGCTTGGTGGTGGTTTTGGCTTAGCGCAAGCCTGCCACATCATTGTGAGTAGTGAAAAATCACGCTTTGCCATGCCTGAAACAGCGATTGGTTTTTTCCCAGATGTCGGCGCTACTCATTTCCTATCGCGCTTGGATGACATAGGCGTGTATATGGCGATTACAGGTGAGCAAATCAGTAGCAGTGATGCCCTTTATTTGGATTTGATTGACTACCATGTACCGAGCGAAAGACTGCAAGCCTTGCAAGATGCATTGGTTGCAGAAGACGATTTAAGTCAACAAAACATTGAACATATTGTGAGTTGCTTTATCACCCGCCCAGCAGAAAGTGAATTGAAACAGTATGCTGAAGCGATTCGTAAACATTTCGGTTTTCAACATTTGGATGAGATTGAGCAAAGTCTTGTAAATGAACAAGATGAGCAGTTAAAAGAATGGGCAAGCAAATTACTGCATCTACTGCAACAACGCTCATTCGTAGCAAAACAAACTAGCTTGAAACTACAACATCTTGGACGTGGGCTTTCCTTACAGCAATGTATGCAACTAGAGCGTGATTTGCAGGATATTTGGTTTGAGCATGGAGACTTTATTGAAGGCGTGCGTGCACTGATTGTCGATAAAGACAAACAACCGCAATGGCAACAAGCCAATCCTGAACTAGAGCAAATATTAGAAAAGCTGAGCTAAGTACGGCTCATCCGATTGTTATCACAAAGGAGAAACACAAGCAGGACGTAGACTTTTGATCAAGCATGATCATCAGCATAAAAATTCAGAATAAAAATTTCCAAGAAAGGAAAATGAAGATGCAAACATTACATGGAAACGGTTCAAATCCTAAAAAGTCATCACATCGTTTGGCGGGTATCTCCAGTATGGTGGGTACCACCATCGAGTGGTATGACTTTTTTATTTATGGTGCAGCGGCGGCACTGATTTTCAATAAATTATTTTTCCCTAATCTTGATCCGCTTACAGGCGTACTCGCAGCATTTGGGACCTATGCAGTAGGCTTTATCGGACGACCTTTAGGTGGTTTAGTGTTTGGGCACTTTGGTGACAAGATTGGTCGTAAGTCCATGTTGTTACTGACTTTGATGCTGATGGGCATTCCAACGGTATTGATTGGATTGTTGCCTACCTATGAATCAATCGGCTATTGGGCTGCGATTTGCTTGGTCATCTTGCGTTTTATCCAAGGTATGGCAATGGGTGGAGAGTGGGGCGGGGCTGTGCTCATGGCTGTTGAACATGCACCTGAAGGTAAAAAAGGATTTTGGGGTAGTTTGCCTCAAGCCAGTACAGGTGGTGGTTTAATGCTGGCCTCAATTGCTCTAGGATTGGTATCCTTACTGCCTGAACAAGCATTGTTTAGTTGGGGTTGGCGTATTCCATTTCTCGCAAGTATCGTATTACTGGCTGTAGGTTGGTATATCCGTGTCAAAGTACCTGAGTCACCTGACTTTGAAAAAGTTAAAGAGCAAGCTGAGAATATTAAAGTTCCTGCGTTACAGGTCTTCAAACAACATCCAAAACAGTTGATTACGATTATTGTGGCACGTGCTGCTGAAAACGCATGGTTTTATATTGCATCAACATTTACTTTGGCTTATACCACGACCCAACTTGGAATCCCTCGACAAGAGATTTTGTTCGCTACCATTTGTGGTGCAGCAGTCATTCTATTTATGACCCCATTGTGTGGACATCTGTCCGATCGGGTTGGTCAACGCAATATGTTTATGTTTGGCTTATGCGTGTTGGCAGTATTTAGCTATCCATTCTTTAGTATGCTCAATACCAAAGACCCTGTACTGGTGTGGACTGCGATTGTATTGGCAATTGGTGTGGTGTTCCCGATTATGTATGCGCCGCAAGCACAATTGTTCGCGCGTCAGTTCCCTGCTGAAATTCGCTATAGTGGTATCTCGATTTCAGTGCAGTTGGCTGGTGTATTGGGTGGTGGTATTGCACCGTTGATTGCAACCAAGTTGTTGAGTGTCGGTGGTGGCAATCCATATTTGATTATGATTTATATTGGTTCGATGGCGATGATAGCAATTATTGCAACAACTTTTATGCCGCGTGACCGAATTGCTGAAACTTATCAGCAATCAAATGAGCTAGATTTAAAAACGAAGATTACTGAACAATCCTAGTTTGCAAAATCCATAGATAAGAAAAAAGCCCTAATCTTTCGACTAGGGCTTTTTAAATTTGGAGCGGGAAACGAGACTCGAACTCGCGACCCCAACCTTGGCAAGGTCACCGAGATTTATTCCATTAAATGACGCTAATTATAAGTATATGATTTAATTGATAGTATGTGTTTTTTGGTGGAGTAAAATTTTTAGTAATTTAGATCATTTAAGGGTATTTTGGTCACTTTATTTTAGACATTTTAGTTTGTAAAAGTCACCTATTTTTTGATACTGATTTTCATGAGAAATAACAATATTATATGATTTAATATAATGATTCTTAATCCTCATGAAAATGTTTTATATTCAATTCAATAAATGAATATTATGCTCAATCCTATTTTGGATCATTTGGATAGTTTCTGCTTGAATTTGTCCAGGTAATAGATCATGAGCGATATTGCTGAATCGGATTGCAACCTTACAAATCGAACTAATAATTTCATCGACTTCTTGGGCAGAAAGTTCCGCTTCCTGAGTACCAAGTTTTACAAGAGCTTGTCGAGGAATATCCAGTGCCTCACCCATGATATCCATTTGATGATATCCACCTGGCCCTTCACAGAAAGTAACATCATAGGCAGGGGAGAGTTTCCATTGCCCATTTTGGGACATCAGAAATGAAAAGTTTTTGCAATGATCATCTCGATTATTGAAGACTACATTGAAAACAGCTCGCTTGAATGCAATTGCTTTTTCGCGAACATCATTGGTGCAAAAGTGTGCAGCGCGAAGAAAGTTACTGTAGTCTAAACTCCCTGGTGATTTAAAATCAGCTCCGGTGAAGGCAGCTAAACTTTGCATAGGGATACGCATACCTTCATGGCGGTCAAATCTTTTTGATGCAAATGCGGTTAATCCATTCGGAAGAGTAAAATATTGAGTATCAGGGGTGTCAATATGACAATGACGCAAACATTCTGCATAGACAGCTTCAATTGCACAAACTTCAGGATGCTCTTGCTGAGCGGGAAATTTGATCAGCCATGCTTCATGTTGATGTGAGCTAACTGTTGAGAATTCGTTGGTGACAGGATCACGGTAGACGAGCGCTTTTGGCCTTGCACCTTGTGGAGATCCACCCATAATTAATAAATGCTGTAAAAATTCTGCACCTTCTCCTTTGAGAACTTCCTGAACTTCTTGAGCGAGTTTAATCAGTGGAATATTTTCAGTTAATGCTAACTCAGGTGCTGAAGGTTCAAAGGATAATGCCCCCATTGCATGTGTATTAATATACGTGAGTCGTTCTAATGGCCCAATCCGTGCTGGATTGAGTCCATTTTTTTTAAATAAGCGATCCATAAGAAGCATGCCCCAACCATCGGGTAGGGCATCATATATAGGACCTGGCAATCCCATTTGATGTGTAGGAAAGTTCGTTCTTAATGAGTCACCTTTTAATGGAAGTAGGTAAGAGGAAAGTTCTAAACCTTTACTGATCGCTTCTGCACTGTATTCAAAGGCGATTAATGGCCGACCTGTGATTGCGGTTGAGGAGACCAGTGTACCCCAAAGCCAATATTCACCCCATCCATTGTAGTAAACATTAAGTTTTTTGAGCATGCACTTATTTCCTTTTGATACGTTGGCGAGCCGTATTGCTCTCATAGCGGAGAATGTCATTTACACTGTTTAAATGAGGTTTGAAGAGTTCCTCTAATTCTTTTAATCGGCCCAATACCATGGCAACGCGTACTAAATTTTCAAATGAAACATTTCGACCAGCTTCCAGATTAGATACTGTATTCACACTAATACCAGCACGTGTAGCGACGTCTGCCTGAGTCATTTCTAGATAAAGTCGTTCTTTGCGAAGCCTTTCACATAATAAAGTAACAACCTCTTCAGGTTTTTTGAATTTTAAATCCATAATATTGGGTCTTATATCTATATATATCTATTAAAACACAAAATAATGGATTTATAAAATAAGCCATTTGATCGGTAAGGAGGGTGCTTAATTGGCCTGATTAGATCTTATTAGATTAAAGAAGTCTAATTAGACATTTACAATCTAATAGAGCCTAACAACCTGCTTTAAGCTCAATCAGTTTCGCCTGTTGTCGCGAGGAACCGGTATTTGCTATCAGGTTAATCTGGAATATCTGGTACAAGTGGTTTGGAGCAATGAGGTCGATGGGCAGCGCTTTGCCTTGCCTGATACCTTAATTTAGTACCGATTCACAATTTATTCATCATATTCTGAAAATATTGCTTCAATTTCATCCCACTGCGGCAATTTATACTTTTTTTATTCACTTCAAATTGTAAATCAATACTGCAAATTCTTGTTTAAATGATCATTAAATTTTGTGCTAACTTGGACAGACATTTTTGGCTAGTGGGACAAACAGTTATTGCTCTTTAAAATGATTAATTTAATCACTCACGCTTGGAAGTCTATATTAAATCATTACAGGAATGACTGGTAAACCACGAATAAGAATGCGTGGCAAACTTATCCAATAATTTGCATTAAAGATGAGAAACTATCATGAGATACATCAGTAGTTTGAATACCCCAAGTGCTTTTGCATCTTTATACTTGAAAGAGAACTTGATTCGCTCTTCCTCCTCATTCAGGCTAAAATTTTCTGTCCGTAATGCTAAATCCTGTAATGTGCTTTTGAGCTCTGTCTTGCTCTGCTGAGAGAGTTCTAAATGAAGATATTTTTTGGGAAATAGGCTATGAATAAAAGAAAGAAGTTTCTTCAGTTGCCGTTTTTCATTGAGTTCAAAAATTAACTGGGCTGAATTGGGCTGAACTTTTTCAAGATAAATTGAGTAGATCGTATGAAGCTGTTTTTTGTATTTACTTTGTACATTTGCATAACGCTCCTGAACATGTTGAATGACCTTTTTTTCCTCCTGATTGGTTGGCAACATGGTGACCAATGCATTCGGAGTTTTCCTTAAAAAATCTGTGGTAAATAACCTCGATGATTTTTTTTGGTTTACACAGGAGGTTTTCAAATGCTGGGCTCTAGCACGTAATTTTTGCGCGATTTGCAAAGGAATGGCTTCAGGTAACATAAGGTCTTGTTCTTTTTCTACTGCAAGAATGTGATGCAATAATTCAAAAGTCATCTCTGAGTCATGAGCTCCTAGCATCAGTGAATCAGGCGATTTCTGTTGACCTAGTTGAAATTGATGATCATGTTGCCTGTAACGGTCTTTAGTGAGTTGCTCAAATAAAAACTGTTTGATCGCCCGCTGCTGAACAGGATATTTAATAGAATCATCATGTTTCAGAATATTAAAATAGGCTTCTTTAGGAAGCGGGCTGTGCATTTGATTCAGCTGGTAGCTAATTGCTAGATGCATTAAATGCAGATAGCTTGAACAAGTGGTTTCAGGCGTTAGGTGCCCGGCAAAATGAGAAAGCGCATACCAGGTTTGCTGAGTATTTTTGTTTCGCAGCAATGCATAACGGATGCGTAGTTGATCATTTGGCGTATAGTCTGTAAATGCATCAGCAAGCGGTGAGTGTTTTAAAACCAGATAGAGATGATTAAATGCTGAATGACGCAGAGTATGGTAAGTAAAACTGTGTTCTCCAGAAGCAGACTGGATCAATTGTTTCAAGAGAGCATTGACTTCATTTTCGTGAGTTTCTTCTAGGGACTGTTTTAAAAATAGCGGTTGAGTAACTGATTTTCTTTGTTCTTTTAGCAGGCGTTTTCTATTCTGACTATATGTTTTAAATGCATGTAATTCATCGGCTTTAAGTAGATGATGTAAAGGAATCTTGCGGTAAGCTGAGTAGCTTTTTTGATTTTTATTGCGATTGTTGCGAATGGTGAGTATCACAGCATCTGCACCAATAAATAGATCACGTACGAAGATATTCAATGTTTCATTGATCCGTAGTCCGACTCTGAACCCCAGAATAAAAATCAGTTTAAATATATTTTTATCCTGAATTGAAATATCTTGAGTATTTTCGAGCTGCTCTAGCATGCGGTAAAAAATATGGGGCGAGATCAATGCGGTTCTGCAGATTTTTACTTGGATTAAACTATCCAGATCCACAGTGGGCGCGTTAAAAAATAATGTCTGTTTGTGATGAAACTCCTGTAGACGTTTTTGTAAAGTCTCTCTAGTTGTTTCCTTCCTTAATAAAAGCATTTCTCCATACAGATCTTCAAAATCAGCATTTGAAAATGATGAAATATCTTTGTCTTGCGTTGCCTGCAGCCAATGGACTGCAAACTGTGAAAACATGGTCTTCAGAGAACTTTGCTTGAGCGGCTGAAAATCTGCACGTATAAGCTTGCGCTTAAATCGTTGCTGCTGCTGAATAATATGATTGAGAAGGTCCAGTTGAGGTTCCGTTAATTTTGAACGTAGAATGCTCCACAGCAACAAACGCTCTAAGGCAGGAGACAGTTCTCTGGAATATAACCCTATGAGTTGATCTTTATAGTTTTTTGCACGAATGGCTTGACGTATTTCTACAAGAGTTTCTGCTATATCTGATGCGATATTGACTCTAGAGTGGGCCTGATGGTTTTCACAAGTATTCTCAACTTTAATGTTATTGGTGTGCTTTTGTTCAAACTGAACAAAATAAGCTTCTAATTGTTTTTCGAGAGGACTGGAACTGTAAATTTCATTTTTTAAGATACAAATGGACATTTGATCCAGTCCGCTGTTTTTCAGGAACTGTGTATAGTAAAAACCGTATTTTAACAGGTCTTTACAACGTAGCTTTTCCTCGGGGAAGCATTCAATAATACAAGCGTTAATCAGATGTTCTGCATCTTCAATATCCGAAAATAAATCAAACTTTTGATGTTTTAGTCTGTAGATCCAGCATTTCACAATGTCGTGTAGCACAAACGTTTTTGTATAGCTGACTGAAAAATCAGGGTCATTTATACGCTGATTACCGAAATTCCGGTTCGGGATTTCGAGTGTTACCATATGATTTAGGTTTAAAAAACTTTGAAATTTCTTTGTTTTTAAAATAATTTTTAAAAAAAATTGCAATTCGGCATGGTTATAAATGCCATTAAATAATATTGAACTGATCAAACAAAAAGCGAGGGATTGAGTTGGACTGAAGTCATTATGTTCTGTCCAGTGAGCAATCAAATTTTTGGCAAATTGAGTCACCTTTTTGCCATGTTTTAAGGTTTCAATATTTTGTAGTGGCAGAGACCTTTCGTACCTCACGGGGGCGGCAGGCACCGGATAGTGGTGATTCGATGAAAGATTAAAGCGCTTGATATATTTAGCAAATTCTATACGTGCGATTTGGTAGCTTCGGATATTTGACTTACAGTGCTCTAAAAGTCGATCGTCAACTTGTCGAAAAATTTCTGGATAATTTTCGGGTGTGAGTTCTGTGAATTTTTCGCTAAATAATTGCAAAAAAAACTTTTTTTTCTCTCTTTGCTTTTTTAATCGTTTTAGCGAGTGCGGATGTTTGCTCATGCAATAGTCATTCCTGTAAACGTAGACATGCTTTTAAGCGCTAAGATTTCGACCAGCTTGTCTTGTGCTGCTCTAATCTGATCGTAATCTATTGTCTTAAAACCTGAATAGCGGTCAAACAGTTCCTGCATAGCTTCATCATGACCAAAGATGCCATTTATTAGATCTTCATTGCAGTATTGGGCAAAAAAATAGCGAGCGAAATGGCGGGTCCAATTGCGCTGTAATGCTATTTCGGTACAGTATTTTTGAATATCAGAAAGTTCCAGATTTCGGACATATCCTTTCGAATCGTAAAATAAGAGCAAGAGACGTTCACCATCGAAGACCTCTTGGATTGCTTGTACTTGTTCTTGCGTCAAATAGGCTTTTGCGAGCTGCAGAAAATATTTCAAATACTTTAGGTAATGCTGTATTTCATCACGAAGAAAATTATTAAAAGGTAAATAGCGTCCAATGGTGCCTGAATAACGCTGCTCTTTATCTGCAACAGCCATCAATTTGTTGTCAAGGTCAATATAATCTAGACTGGGCGGGAAGGACTCACTCGGCCGTGCTGAAGTTGTCAACATGCAAATATGCCAAAGCCACATCGAATAATGATTTAAAGTCTGAAAGGGATTGAGATTATTCCTAACTTTGTGGTCAAGCTGGTAAAAAAAAGACTGGACGAATGGGAGATTCGGTACTTGCTGACTGCCAAACGTAATAGGGGATTTAAATTCCTCAATATATCCAGTGTCAAGCTGAGGGCAAACCAGATCAAGTGTTTGAATATAAATATCTAAGATATCAATAATTTTCGTTGAGAAATAATGGCATGGAGTGTAGTTATTAACATTTTCTCCAGCGAATAATTTACTTTCTAATTCATATCCTAGTTCATTCAATGTAATGTCACTGATTAAACGAGGAAGATTTTGAGTTGTTAAAGGGAAAGTAAGATCATCACTGATTCTACGTAGATAATCTTGTACATCAGAAGCAATATCAGCTTTATCCCAATTTTTTAACTGAAAGATTCGATCTAAATAAACTTTGGGTAAGGGGATGGTAAAAGAATTACCAATGTTGAGCATATATTCTTTTAATAATGCATCTTTAAATTTCGAATTATCAATACCTTGCTTGAAAAAACAGTTTTCATGACTAAAACGGATTTCTTTACTTCTTGAGCTTAGAAAGAAACGAGTTCTGAATACCAGTAGCTCTTCATAATGCGTGAAACTAAGTACTGAGAATAAAAGCAATGCATGAATTGGAGAGTTTTCTGCCCGTTCTAATAAAATTTGCATAATGTACTGTGCGGTAGGTAAATCGAAGACATGAGGATTTGACTTGCTCATTAATTCATTCTTGTTTTGATGCAGAATTCTGTTTTTGAGATTATTGATCTGAGCTGTAATAGAAGATTGCTCTAGTGGGTTGAATTCAAAATTATGGTCTTCAACTTTTTCTATAGTTTTATCCTCACGTGGTTGTTTTGCTATACCGCGTTCAAAATAAGTCTGATGTGTTTGCTCATCATCGATAGTTATTTTTGATGTTTTCCTAACATCGATTTGAGGAGGCTCCTGGGCGCTTGGATTATTTTGCCTGTGTCTTTTTTGCCGATCTGATTGCGTATGCGCATACGTATAAATAACGCGGATATTTGCCAATTGTCCAATTTGTTTTGCTGTTAATTTTGGAGTAGAACGTTCAAGTAAATTTTTATTCTCTGTTTCAGCTTTATTTAAAAACTCAAGTAGATCCTCCAACTCCATCGGGAGAGCTGGTAAGAAGTTATAAAGCCAATGGTATTCCCTTTTTCTGCAGGCTAAACGAAAACGCATACAAAGATTTGCTACGGTGGCTGCATGTTCTTTGCTATCAAGCAATTCAATACATCTAGTATTGAAAATGGCCCATTTCAGGGCATTAGCTTGATATGCTGAAGGGGTATTAATGACTGCAATAAGATAATGAACCAGAGGATATTCACTGATTGATTTTTCTATAAGTTTTTGATTTATAATATTGTTAAGTTCAATAATTTCAGTAGGTTTAATGAAGTCATTGAGTTTGATTGAATTTTGAAAACTTTCTAGCTTTGCTTCTGCCAGTGCTTGATAGAAGTCTCGAAATGGCTCAAGCTTTAATTCTTGAGTATCTTCTAAGTAACTATATCCGTTCATGATGATATTCCAGCCAGAATTTTTTCTAATGAAAGTGGACCAGCATAATTTGAAATAGAACTTACTGGACTTTGGGATTTAGATAGCCCTGATAATTCTCTTAGATGATTGATAGTTAAAACTTCCTGTCCGAAAACTTCCTGAAGATGTGCGGCTAAGTATTGTTCATTTAGCCAATGCGCGATGATATCTAAGCCATGAATTGAGTGATGTAATCCGGAACACAGTAAGGCCATTACTTCGCTTAAAGCCTGGATTGTGAATTCGTAGGAATTATTTTTCTCATAAGCTCTAAACGTAAATTCATTTTTATTCTTGTTGTAAAAATAGGCATAGATCCAGCTGAAATGACTACTAAAAAAATAGTGACCCAGTGTGTTAGTGGTAATGAGTGGAATGTCGATATTCTGTTTAAAAGCTAAATCAAGATGGTAGTTCTGTTGTTTATCACTCAATTGGAGGAATAAAGCTATCCATATTTGATATGCATGCATACATTTTGGATAACACTTTAAGTGCAGATTTTTTACAGCTACACGGTAATTTTGAATCCCCTTTTTTGATTTTGACATATTTTATTGTCTCGCAGAAAGTTTAGATCAGATCTAAATACTGATAAGTTTTTTTTAAAATTATTCTGTTAAATCAAAGGTTTTTTATTTTCCTTAAAATCTCTAAAATTAAAGTATTTATTGTTTACATTTATATTGTTCAAATACACACTAAAAAATTTGCTTAGTAGTTTCATTAGTAATAACCATCGAAAAATAATAATGTTTTAGGTTGTGTTACTAACTGAATCTCTAAAACTAAAGTCTTTAAGATTCAGTAAATATTAATTATTAGGGAAAAAAAGAAGGATGCCTTTTAGTATCCTTCAGTGATCCCAGTCTGCTAACCAGTTTTAAAAGTATCACATTAAGTTGTTGATAAAAATAGAATAAATATTTATTCTAATTGAGATTATTTTTTAAAAATTAGGCAGATAGCCTAAAAATTGTTTGAGTTCCGAGTCATTTTTAATACAAAAAATTACAATTAAATTTCGGCTGAGGTACATTGTGGCGTACAAGAAGTTTTAATTTAAATAGGTGCCAGTCCTGCTTTTTTTGTTAATATCGATTTAAAAATAAAAATCCTGTTGAAAGTGTATTATATAAATATCTTGTAAATATATAATGTTTATCAGTTTAAATTGGCTTTGTTGAACAAAGCTATTCTAAAAGGTTTCATCAGCAATATCATTTCCAAATGAAGAAACCTGAATCCAAAATCTATCGCACAACGAATTGTCTTATAACCAAGCTTTAATCAAGCGAGGAAATATTTCAATTTGGTTCGATCCCCAGACTCAATGGTATGCTCAGCCACAAGCTAAACATGCAAGAAATCAAACCTATTCTGATACAGCAATTCAGTGCTGTTTGATGATCAAATTTATCTTTCGACTTTTTTGCGTATGGTCACAGGCTTTGTGCAAAGCATTATTCAACTCAGTGAGTTAAATTAGACAGCACCGGATTATTCCACACTTTGCAGACGACAAAAGCAGATTAATATTGCGATCAGCTATCAAAAAAGTCATGAAGGACTACATCTATTAGTAGACTTAACTGGCCTAAAGTTTTTAGGCGAAGGCGAATGGAAACGCAAGAAACATCAGCCTGAATATCGTTGGCAATGGCGTAAAATGCATATTGGTATAGATGCTAAACCTTGCAAATACGAGCTATACAGCTCACAACAAATAATGTAAGTGATTCACAAGTCTTGGGTGATCTGCTAAATCAAATCTCATCTGATGAACTCATTGATTCTGTCTATACCGATGGAGCATATGATACGAAATTGTGCAGACACGTGATTTCAGATCGTCATGCACATGCGGAAATTCCTCCAAGAAAAAATGCAAGGTCATGGAATGATAGGAAATTGGGATCTTTAGAAAAAATGAACTATTGAAAACTGTCAAACCTCTAGGAAGAACGCTTAGCAAAAATGGCCTAGCTATCATCGGTGCAGTTTGGTTGAAACTAAGATGCATTGCATCAAATTATTGGGCGGTAAACTCAGTGCAAGAAGTTTTGATAGTCAGGTCAATGAAATTCATGCACCTTGCGTAGTAGTACTACTCATGCCTTAAATAAATTTACAGAATTAGGTCGACCTCAAACCCAAGTTGTCACTTAAATTTGAGCAACTTAGGAAAGCTATTTCTTTAAAATCTTTATACAACAAAGCCGATTGACTCTATATCTTCTTAATTTTATTATGCGATTGCGGGCACACATTGCCAGTCGGTTTTAGCAGACCGTTGATCCAGTACGGAAAATAGCTTGTCTATTTTTCGTGGACCTTCTCGTCCCCCTTTTATCTTTATGGTAGGACAGAAGGGGGACACCTTCGGGTGTGCTGGTTCCTTGGATCCCAGTCTGCTAACCCTCTTTTGTTCTGCCACCATTATTTAGCAGTGATATGGCAGAACTTCTTAAGATTCAAGGAGTTTCTCATGCTGTACCAATCTTTTCTAATTTGCGACTCACCCCATGTTCAACCTTGTTGTGCTTTGCAACGAGGGCGATACGGCTAATTTATTATTATTCGTCTGTATTCAAACAACATTTTTACAAGAACAATCCAACGGTGGATGGCTAAGTCACGCCTATAAAAAATAAACCTTTTTATATCTGCTGGTGATTGTGCATTGCATTGAACATGCGGGAAACAACCATGACTGAATTAAGCAAACCCAAAATCATACCTATTGAACACCGTCCACAAAAATCTAAGCTCTTTATAAAATGTGTGGTCTTACCCATCGTGATCTTTCTCATCGTTGCCAAAATCTTCTCTTTTGGTGCTTTCGGTTACATCTTCTTTGGCTTTGACCTGTTCTGGTTTGTGATCCTTTACTACCTTTATGAATATGGAAATACCTACTTTGACGGGATGACTGAACAACTCAAGCGTCAAGGAGAAACTTTTAACTACCAAAACCGTGGTGTTTGGATCAACAGCCAAGATAAAACCATTATTCTGTTTGATCAGCCAGATCAACGCCTCGTGAAATATCCCTTTGATTACATCACTTCCGTTGGACACTACAACTTAGTTGAAGATAATTTTAGAACCACGACCACTGTGATCAGCAATCCAATGATGGGAACACATGTCAATCAACAAGTTCATCGCACACCGATGAAACGAGAGTTTCAAGTCAATATTGGCACACGAGATCCATTCAAACCGAATTACAGTCTAAAAGTCCTATTTCCTTGGCGTAGTCCACAAATGGCCAGTGAAATCCGTCAGCTACTATCAGCGGATCATTATCAATAACTGATGTTAAACGATTAAAAATAAATAAGTATTTTACACGAGCACTTCTTGCGGGTAGCCAAAGCCCGTAGGAGATGCGAGGATCATTAAAATGAAATTTCGATTTAAACCTCTACTGATCAGCAGCATGACCTTGTTGATCATGCAGACTGTGACGGCTCAACCCCTGTCTACATCTAAGCCATTCACCTTAGAGCAGGGCTTAACTTGTCTGGATTGGGCCAAGAAAGAACAATCTTTGAGTAACCACTTAGCCTTGATGGGCACCGAAATGAAATGGCCATCTGGAATCACCTCATTACAGCAACAATTTCAACAGCAGTACCGCAAACAAAAGAGCAGCGTCATCAATGATCCTGATGATGAAAATTTCTGTGAAGATTGTCCTGAAACCGAAGTTTATTTACCCAATAGCAAAAGCAATCCCATCAAAAGGATTGAAACCTTAGTACACGTCAGTGTTGCAGGGGCAAAAACTGCAATCTATCGTGCTGATGACATTAATAACACCAAACAAAAGATTGAGGATGGATTAAAGATTCAATTTAGTCGCTATAGCGGACAACAATTGAAAAGCTTTAAACAGCAATGGGATAAAGCTTCAATGCATGATGATCAAAACAGAAGCAAGACCCACAAAGTCTTTCAGCAATATCCACATTTAAAGGTCTTTGATGGAGAGGTTTTCAACAATCAAAAGGTCTACACCCCCAAACAAATTTATATCTATAGCCAGCCCTATAAAAGAGATGTATCTGATCCGAATGACATGATTGCTTTTATTAGCCTTTATGACAATCCAGTAAATCCATCACAACACATCTTACAGTGTGGCTTTATTGACAATGTGTTTTAACAACTAAATTAAGAGTCTATTCAAATGAAAAAATTAATAATTGCAGGATTATGTTTAAGTCTTTCAACCTTGGCTAGTGCAGGCGTAAAAGAAAGCTTAGTTGGTAAACGATTGGTCTTAGATTTACCCGATGTAGAATGTGCAGGCTTGTCCTTTTCCAAGAATGGAAAAGATGCTGCAATGTATGCAGAAATAGGGCAATGCCAAGATCCATTACCATTAAGAGTAAAATGGTTAGATGACAAGACTTTCATTTTGATTGAGAAAGTACGAACCAATGAAGTTTCTCCACCACGTACTTATTTATACCTGGTAAAAAGCTACAAGAAAAATGGTGTTGAATTGACAAATATCTCGACAGGTTGGGGAGATCATAAAGATACGACCATCAGTTATTATTTTAAATAAAGAGAAGGATTGGCAGCTTAGAGCATGCGTTAAAAAACAATCAATCAACGATAAGTCATAGGTTTAAAACAATGAACTACTACGCAGAGGACCCCTTCTAGGTAATGTGACCTAGGAGGCAATATGAAAAAGCTGAAATTTCAGTACCTACAACCTGAAAATACTCACCCTAATGACGGTATACGACAACGATACCCTCATCTGAGAAATGTGTATCATAAAAAGTTCAGTACACTTCAAGAGCGTAGTTTTTATTTTCTTCATTTGATTGAATATAAGAACTATCCTTTAAAACTTCGTGTTGCACGAGGTACGGGCTTGCCTGAAGAATGGGATGATTTACCTGCTTATGTCTATAAAGTTGCAAAAAGTTGGAAGCATAATTCTAGAAGACGGAAGCAATATTTTAACAACAACCAAAATAGTAAAATGAGTAAAGAATAAGCTGACTAAAAGATAGAAATTGGAGCTATTTCTCCATTACTTTTTTGGATATATTTAAGGCTTTGTTGCACAAACCTATCTGTAAAGGCTTTTTCAGCGATATAATTTTCAAATGAAGAAGCCTACACACAAAATCTACCGCACAACCAATTGGCCCGCATATAACCGA
>NZ_JBPKBJ010000075.1:0-15754 GCF_051390655.1 Acinetobacter sp. P1(2025) | reverse complement strand
TGGGTTATGTATCACCTTTTGAGTTTGAAGCAATGTACTATGATAAGATTAACCCGTTAGGTCAGGTGGCCTAACTTAAATAAAAAAGTCTCCGACAAACCCGGTACGGTTCAATTAAAAAAAACCCCACAGAAATGTGAGGTCTTGTAATTAGTCTTGTGAGTCAGGATAAAGAGGACGATTCCCTGGACTAATTCGGTTGATATGTAAGAAAGTCATATGACGCTCATACTTATCTAAAATGTCATTAATGACCTGCTCTTTGGTATATCCAACCAAGTCATTGTCTTGAGAACCTTCATACAAGAATGTTTCCAAACGATAATAATATTGCTTACCACGTTTGCCTCGTTCACTAAATGTCGGAGCGATATAGCGTACAGGCCAAATTTGATAGACAAAATTATGCTCATCTTCAATGAAAATCGTTAAGTCTAGGTGATACAACTTATCGTGGTATTCTGATTCGCCTTGATTAACCTCAACGTTCATCCCTCGTTTAATCAGTTCATCAGCAACGGTTTGCACTGCAGGGCTACATACATTATCGAGCATACGCAATGTTTCATGGCTACCAGGATGATGCATGACACGTGAAAGGCGTTGTTTCCAATTTAGAATATCGACATTCCCCACTACAGGTGCAGCATTTAAGCTACTGCTAGCTTTACGATAATCTTCTAAACGGAGAGATTTATAGAGTCCAGCCATCACAAGCAGCATAACAAAGCTAAACGGTAATCCCATGATTACGGTTGCACTTTGTAAAGCAGTAATACCATTTGCCATCAACATCGCGATGGTCAATAAACCAATCGCAATCGCCCAAAACACACGTAACCAACGTGGCGCATCATTATCGACATTGGAGAATTTAGTAGTGAAATTTCCTAGAACTAATGCCCCAGAATCAGCAGAGGTCACATAGAACAGAAGCCCTGTAATGGTTGCTACACCAGCAACAAATCCAAACCACGGATACTGTGCCAATAAGTCATAAAACCCATGTGCAGGATCTGTCAAAACAGTTTGGGCTAAAGCTGTATTACCATCAAAAATAACATTGTACAAAGCACTGTTACCAAATATTGATAACCATGTGATCGTGAATAGTAGAGGAATAATCAAAGTTCCACAAACAAACTCACGAATGGTACGACCACGTGAAATACGTGCCAAAAACAAACCTACAAATGGAGACCAAGCCACCCACCATGCCCAAAAGAATAATGTCCAACTGTTCATCCACTCTTTTGGTTGTTCAAATGCAAAACTGTCTAAAGCTAAGCTTGGAAAGCGGCTGATATAGTCACCAAAATTTTGTACCAAGGCATTTAATAAGAACTCTGTATTTCCTAAAAACAGCACAAATAGCATTAAACCAATAGCGGCGTAAATATTGATTTCAGAAAGTACTTTAATGCCTTTATTGACACCTGCTGTTACCGAAATAATCGTCACAATCACAGCAACTAAAATCAGCCCAGATTGAACCCATAAACCTTCAGGCCAATCAAATAAAACATGCAAACCATAATTGATTTGAACAACTGCAATACCGCAAGTCGTTGCGATACCGAAAATCGTCCCAATCACGGCGGCGGTATCTACGGTATGACCAATCGGACCATCAATTTTTTTACCAAAAATCGGATAAAGCGCAGAACGAATGGTCAGAGGTAAGTTATAGCGATAACTAAAATATCCCAAAGCCATCCCGACTAAGGCATACATGCCCCAGCCTGTTAGACCATAATGAAATAAAGTCCATACCATCCCTTGACGAGCGGCTTCATAAGTTTGCCCCTCACCCACTGGTGGATTCATATAATGTGACAGTGGTTCAGCCACTGAGAAAAACATTAGATCTGTGCCGATACCTGCGGCGAACAGCATCGCCGACCAACTCAGCAGACTAAACTCAGGTTTGGAATGTTTAGGACCTAGCTTTATATCGCCATAACGAGAACAAGCGATAAAAACCACAAAAATTAGATAAAGCGTTGCGGCAAGTAAGTAATACCAACTGAATTTATCACTCACCCAAGCCAGTACAACATTGAGCAAATGATTAGAAAAATCATTAAATAAAATCGTCGTCAGTGAAAATATTAAAATTATGAGCGCTGAAACATAAAAGACCACGCGATTTAACTGATCTTTTGTTTGAATAGATGAATCATCAACTGCTCTTGGATTATCTGTCACCATACAATCCTCAAGGAAAATTTAAATTTTGAAAGTTGTTTTTCTCAATAACTCGACCACGATTTATTGACGAAAACAACGAGAAGACACAGCATTTAAAAGATATTGAAAACAACACCAATCATTGCATAAGCTGCATTTTTGTAATTACCCGTGTGGATGCAAAGAAGCATTTTTAAGAGTAACTGAGCTTAGACCCAACCACTAAAAATCCATTCAATAAATCAACACTTTTGATACTTTAACAGGGATCTCCGATAACACGGTTAAGAGTTATGTAAAGCACCCTTGTTGCAAATACTATACTTTTAATTGATTGAACGTTCAATCAATTAAAAGTATCATGATGTTGTGTTATCATTTTCTGCATCCAGATTTTAATCTAACGCCTTAATAATTTTAGGCATTTATGGCAACAACTACACATGACCAAACGCAGAGTTAAACCTGAACACGAACGCCGTGAAGAGATCGTTAATGCCGCATTTGAAGTGATTTATGAAGTGGGTTTATCACAAACCACCATTTCACAAATTGCAAAAAAAGCGGAAGTCTCAACAGGTATCGTCAGCCATTATTTTGGTGATAAGCAAGGGTTAATGATCAACTGTATGCGTGAGATGCTCAAGAGATTGCATCTCACCTCTCTGCAATACAAAGCCAATACAGCAGATCAACAACCTGAAAACCAAATTAAGGCAATCATTGATTCAAACTTTGATAGTAGTCAGGTCAATAAAACCGCTATGCGCGTTTGGTTAGATTTTTGGTCAGCCAGTATGCATAGCCCAGAGCTTGCACGTTTACAGCGCATTAATGATCGACGCTTGTATTCGAACTTAAAACATCACTTTTTAAAACTGATGCCAAGTGAAAGTGCAAGTACCGCTGCGAGTGGCTTAGCAGCACTGATCGATGGGTTATGGCTACGAGGTGGACTCGTGGGGAATGATCATTTCGATCGGCAGAATGCAAGACGAGTTGCCTATGACTATTTAGACATGCAACTTCAACTGGCTAAACCCTTATTTCAGGAGAGACAAAATGAATGATGTGCAAACTCATCCATTGTATATCCACGGTCAATATGTCAATGCCACGAGTGGTGTGAGTTTTGACAGTATCAATCCAGCCAATGGCAACGTAATTGCCCATATCCAACAAGCCTCTCAACAAGATATTGAAAAAGCTGTTCAAAGTGCTCAACAAGGTCAAAAAGTTTGGGCGGCAATGACAGCAGTTGAGCGTTCTCGTATTTTACGTCGAGCTGTAGATATTTTACGTGAACGCAATGATGAACTAGCAAAACTTGAAACCTTAGATACAGGTAAAGCTTATAGCGAAACATCGACTGTCGATATTGTGACAGGTGCTGATGTGCTCGAATATTACGCAGGTTTAGCGACAGCCATCCAAGGTGAACAAGTTCCATTACGCGAAAGTAGTTTTTTCTATACTCGCCGTGAACCTTTGGGTGTCGTTGCAGGCATCGGTGCTTGGAACTATCCGATTCAAATTGCTTTATGGAAATCCGCTCCTGCGCTCGCTGCGGGCAATGCCATGATTTTCAAACCAAGTGAAATCACTCCACTCACTGCATTTAAACTTGCTGAAATTTATACCGAAGCAGGCGTACCAAACGGCGTATTCAACGTTGTACAAGGTGCTGGTCGTGATATCGGTCAATGGCTGACAGAACATCCTGTCATTGAAAAAATTTCGTTTACTGGCGGTGTTGAAACTGGCAAAAAAGTGATGGCAAGTGCTGCTGCTTCAAGCTTAAAAGAAGTGACGATGGAACTCGGTGGTAAATCACCACTGATCATCTGTGAAGATGCAGATATCAATAAAGCCGCAGATATTGCGGTGATGGCAAACTTCTTTAGTTCTGGTCAAGTCTGTACCAATGGTACGCGTGTCTTTATTCCAGCATCATTAAAAACAGAATTTGAAAATGCAGTATTAGAACGTGTGCAACGTATTCGTATCGGCGACCCAATGAACGCGGATACCAATTTCGGTCCGCTGACCAGTTTCCCGCATATGGAAAAAGTTCTTTCCTACATCAATGCTGGTAAACAACAAGGCGCCAAATTACTGATCGGTGGTGATCGAGCAACGGGTGAATTGGCTGAGGGTGCATATGTATTACCGACAGTATTTACAGACTGTACTGATGATATGCGAATAGTGCAGGACGAAATCTTTGGTCCAGTCATGAGCATCTTGAGCTACCAAACTGAAGATGAAGTCATTCGTCGTGCCAATAACACCACTTTTGGTCTAGCAGCAGGTGTGGTGACACCAGACATTAACAAAGCACATCGCATTATTCACCAAATCGAAGCTGGTATTTGTTGGATCAATACTTGGGGCGAATCCCCTGCTGAGATGCCAGTCGGTGGTTATAAACAATCAGGTGTAGGTCGTGAAAATGGGATCTCGACCCTATCTCACTACACACGCATTAAATCCGTTCAAGTTGAGCTTGGTGATTACCAAAGCATTTTCTAAAAGCATTGCGCTTTATCTTATCTTGATCAACTGAGTCACATGTATTCAGTTGATCTTGCAACAAATAAAGGCAGATTATGAATAAGCAAGAATACGATTATATTATTATTGGTGCAGGCTCAGCAGGTAACGTCCTTGCTGCACGTTTAACTGAAGATGCAGATATCTCAGTATTATTATTAGAAGCAGGCGGCCCGGATTATCGTCTTGATTTTCGTACACAAATGCCTGCTGCATTGGCTTTTCCATTACAAGGTCGTCGCTACAATTGGGCATATTTGACCGACCCTGAACCACATATGAATAATCGCCGTATGGAATGTGGTCGTGGTAAAGGTCTAGGTGGTTCATCACTGGTCAATGGTATGTGCTATATCCGTGGTAATGCGATGGATTTAGACCAATGGTCAACCCATAAAGGGCTTGAAGATTGGAGCTATGCGGATTGTTTGCCTTACTATAAAAAAGCAGAAACACGCGACATTGGTGCTAACGATTATCACGGCGGAGAAGGTCCTGTTTCAGTCACCACCCCAAAACAAGGCAATAATGAACTGTTTCATGCCATGATCGAAGCAGGTGTACAAGCAGGTTATCCACGTACAGAAGATTTAAACGGTTTTCAGCAAGAAGGCTTCGGTCCGATGGATCGAACGGTGACACCGCAAGGGCGTCGTTCGAGTACTGCTCGCGGTTACTTAGATATGGCAAAAGGTCGACCAAATTTGACGATCGTCACCCATGCCATGACCAATAAAATCTTATTTAGTCATAGACAAGCAATTGGTGTCGAATACATTATCGGTGCAGATCAAGCCAACATGAAACAAGCACATGCCAAACGTGAAGTCTTGTTATGTGCAGGGGCAATCGCATCACCGCAAATTTTACAGCGCTCAGGTGTTGGACAAAGCACTTTCCTCAAATCTATGGGTATTGAAGTTATTCAAGACTTACCTGGCGTGGGTGAAAACCTGCAAGATCATTTGGAAATGTATTTACAGTACAAATGTAAAAAACCTGTCTCGCTCTACCCTGCTTTGAAATGGTACAACCAACCGGCGATTGGTGCAGAGTGGTTATTCCTCGGCAAAGGTATCGGTGCAAGTAACCAATTCGAAGCAGGTGGTTTTATTCGTTCATCTGATGAATTTGAATGGCCAAATATTCAGTATCACTTCTTACCTGTCGCAATTAACTACAATGGTAGTAATGCCATGAATGAGCATGGCTTTCAAGCTCATGTTGGTTCAATGCGTTCACCGTCACGTGGTCGGATCAAACTCAAATCCAAAGATCCATTTGAGCACCCAAGTATCTTGTTTAATTACATGTCCACCGAACAAGATTGGCGTGAATTCAGAGATGGAATTCGTATCACGCGTGAAATCATGCATCAACCTGCACTTGACCCTTATCGTGGCGAAGAAATCAGCCCAAGTATGCAGTTAAAAACCGATGCTGAACTAGACTCTTTTGTCCGAGAACATGCCGAGACAGCCTATCATCCATCATGCAGTTGCAAAATGGGTGAAGATGAAATGGCTGTTGTCGATGGTCAAGGTCGTGTTCACGGCGTACGAGGGCTACGTGTGATTGATGCCTCTATTATGCCAATCATTATCACAGGTAACTTAAATGCCACCACGATTATGATGGCTGAGAAAATTGCCGATCAAATTCGCGGGCAAAAATTACCACCTTCGCAAGCACCTTATTTCAAAGCAGGATCAAGCCCTGTTCGGCAAACACCTTTACGTCCATTTGCATAACCTAGTCCAGTTATGTTCAGCACCTTATGACACTAAGGTGCTGCCAACCATTAGGAAAATTCAAATGAAAAGAATTTTATTTCTACTCCCTTTGGGCTTCTTCTCGCACACTGCATATGCCACTGAAGCAAGCACAGAAATAGCATCACCATATAGCGCTAACCTAACACTCGCAAGTCAATATGTATCACGTGGTTTTCAACAAACTTGGGGCAAACCTGCAATTCAAGGTGGACTAGACTATAACCATGATAATGGTTTTTATGCTGGAACTTGGGCATCGACAGTGAGTGATCATTTTATTCGTGATGCATCAGTAGAGTGGGATGTGTATACAGGTTACAGCCGTAGTTTTGGAGATTTAACTCTAGGCACTAAAGTGGCTTACTACTATTATCCTGGTGCCAAAACTACAGCAGAAACAGGAAATACTCGCTTTGATTACGGTGAAATTATCCCAGAAATCAGCTATGGCCCATTAAGTGTTAAATATTCCATTACCTACACCCAAGATTACTTCGGGAATAACTCGGATACTTTAGGTATTGGTACTAATAAACATTCTCGTGGTTCAGGTTATCTTGATGTCAGTTGGCATCAACCTTTAGGGCAAGGCTGGTCGGCAGATGCTCACTATGGTCATCAGCGAATCAAAAACTTCTCTGATGCAAACTTTCAAGACGTCAGCTTTGCCATTAATAAAGAACTCCCCTACAACCTTTTGGGAAGTTTAAGTTATAGCAAAGCATGGGATAAAGATGATTACTACAAGCAATATAGCAATGGCAATCCTAATGCCAAAGTCTCAAATCCAATTGATTCCACTGTGGCTGTCTCACTGACAAAAAGCTTTTAATCCGCACAATAAAAAAAACTGCAATCAATGCAGCTTTTTATTCAATATGATTTAAGCATTGATCAACTCAATATCTGATCCTGCTCGTTTTGGATCGATCAGAATTTTTGCATGTTGCTCTGGATCACGTAAGGCATCAAAGGCATTCCCTACACCTTCCAAACCAACCACACCTGTAATCAGTGGTGATACATCAATTTTACCTTCAGCAATCATATGCAGGGTGTCACGGAACTCAAGTGGTGTATAACCCAACACATATTGGATTTCCAATTCTTTATTGATCGCCAATGCAGGTTCGATCTTATCACTTTGCATACAGACACCTACCCCCACAATACGTGAGAACAATGGTGCGCCTTCCAAGATTTGCTGCATGATACCAGCGACACCCACACATTCAAAAATCACAGGACGTTTCGGTAATAGACCAAGCTTATCCCCGACGCGCATAGCATTAACCCATGGCAAAGAGAAAGTCTGAACTTTATCAAAAATACCCATCCCCATATTGATTGCTTCAGAAACATTGCCGAGTAGACCAAGCTCTTTCCAACTACTAAATGGAGATTGTTGTTTAGGATCAATCAAGATATCTGCACCGCACAGTTCAGCGAGTCTACGACGATTTGGTGAAAAATCACTAGCAACTACCGTTTTAACTCCCGCGGCTTTGAGCATAATAATTACGCCTAAACCAACAGGACCACAGCCAATTACAATCGCTGGTTCATTTTTCTTAATCCGACTACGACGAACTGCATGTAAAGCAACAGCCATCGGTTCAGTTAACGCTGCGCTGTCTGCATCTAAGCCATTCGGCACTTCAAACATTAAACTTGATTGGACTAAGATTTGCTCAGCATAACCACCCGAAGCACTCGGTGATAGACCAGTTGGAACATAACCTTTTGGATCAACATTTAATAGCGGCATCGCACAAACTAGTGTGTCGGCTTTTAATTTACGGCGCGTTTTTGGACCATAATCTAAGACTTTACCGCAGAACTCATGACCGAAAACCAGCTTATCTGAGGATTTTGCTACCCCATTAAAACCCACACGTGCTGCCAAATCATGCATATGATCACAGTGATGTTGCATGTGTAAATCAGAACCACAGATTCCACAACGTACCACTTCAAGTAACACCTGTCCTTTAGCAGGAACTAATTGAAGACTATCTTCAAGCTTCAATTCAGCGTTATGACAAACTAGAGATTTCATAGGATGCTTTCCTTATTGTTTTATTGCATGTGTTAACTGTTTTAATTTTTTCATTAAAACAGTTTAGCTCACTTATTTCATTTTTAATTTTGACATACAGCATTGTCAGAACATATGACTTAAAGATCAATACCCCTATCAAATAAGGTCAGCTTTATAAATCACTCGATAATGCAGTTTAAAAATCATTCTCTTTTAACTTCAAATAGATGAATCTTTTTTTCTAAATTACTCCCTATTTTTATTAAAAAAGATCGAATTTAACACTTGCTTTTAATAGTGTCGTTATGCCAATATATATTTACTGGCTTTAAGCCACTATAAAAGAGAAATTAAAAATGACGATCCAACTTATGACAGCTCAAGCGAATGTTCCCATCGAGTTTTTGCAGTTTTCAGGTGGCGAACGTCATATTCAACTACAACCAGAGTTATTGAACCAATTACAAGCACACGCTCAGATCACAGCCTCACTGAATCACAGTACAGATGTAATGGACTATCTATTACTAGAAAATGTGTTGTTAGAACAAGGCACTCGCTTTTCAGTGGAAATCCCTTATTTTCCTTACGCACGTCAAGATCGTATCTGTGCACAAGGTCAGGCTTTCTCACTGGATTTAATGACCAAGTTACTGAATAGCAATAGTGAAAAATTTGCAGGGCAACGTCAGAAAATTGTGGTGTGGGATTGTCATAGTCCAAAGACCATAGAGCTATTACGCAAAAATACCAACTTCCAAGAGGTAATCAATATTGAACCGATTGAGATTATCCAGCAAAGCTCAACATTAATGCAGATCTTATGCGCAGATAATACCGTGTTGATCTGTCCTGATGCAGGTGCAATACAACGCACCCAAGCGATTGCCAACGGCATCAATTCACAACGCCAACAGGCGATTGACATCATTCACTGTGAAAAACAACGTGATCCAAACACTGGAAAAATTAGAGCAATAGCGGTGAATAGCCCTGATTTGACAGGAAAAACAGCCGTTATCACCGATGATATTTGTGACGGTGGTGCAACATTTATTGGTATTGCCAAACAACTACGCAGCCTAAACTGCCAAAACATTATCTTGTATGTCACACACGGCATTTTTAGTAAGGGGCTTGCGGTATTTGATGGCTTGGTCGATCAGGTGTTTACCAGTAATAGCCTGCCACAAGCAAAAGCAAACAAACTCAACATTATCGATTTTCAATACTAAGCTCTTAAGTAAGAGGCCTATAAAATGACTATTAAAATAAATCCACTCAATGCAATTGATTTCTACAAAGCCGATCACCGTCGTCAGTATCCAGTGGGGACTGAATACGTCTATGCTAACTTTACCCCTCGCTCATCACGTTTAGCCAAAATGTTGCCTGATTTTGACGACAAGATTGTGTTCTTCGGTTTACAAGGTTTTATCAAACATTTTTTAATTGAAAGTTGGAACGAGGGCTTCTTTAATCAACCTAAAGCCAAAGTAATCGCAGCCTATAAACGTCGCATGGACAATTCTCTAGGTGAAGGTGCTGTTCCCGTTGAACACATCGAAGCATTGCACGATCTTGGCTATTTACCTTTAAAGATTAAAGCACTAGAAGAAGGTAGTCGAGTCAATATCAAAGTGCCTGTATTGACCATTATCAATACTGATCCGAATTTCTTTTGGTTAACCAACTATATTGAAACTGTGCTCAGTGCCGAATTATGGAAAAGTTGTACCACTGCAACAATTGCTTATGAATACAAACGCTTATTAACTCAATATGCAGAAAAAACAGGTGCACCTTTAGACTTTGTTGCTGTTCAGGGTCATGATTTTAGTAGCCGTGGTATGAGTGGCATCTATGATGCTGCACAATCAGGCGTTGGACACTTAACCAGCTTTATTGGGACAGATTCAGTCGCTTCGATTGACTATGCTGAAGAATATTATAACGCCACTGGTATCGTAGGCGTTTCAGTGCCTGCAACAGAACACAGTGTGATGTGTATGGGCAGTGAAGAAAGTGAAATCGAGACCTTTAGACGTCTGATCTGTGAACTCTATCCGAGTGGCGTGGTCAGTATCGTTTCAGATACTTGGGATTTTTGGCGTGTGATTACAGAGTTTAGCGTGAAATTAAAATCAGAGATCCTAAATCGCCAACCGAATGCGCTCGGACTCGCCAAAGTGGTGTTTCGCCCTGACTCTGGTGATCCTGTGAAAATTATCTGTGGCGATCCTGATGCAGAGCTAGATAGTCCCGCTTATAAGGGTGCAGTGCAATGTTTATGGGAAATTTTTGGCGGCACAGAAACAGCTCAAGGCTATAAAGTACTCAACGAGCGTGTTGGTTTAATCTATGGTGACTCGATTACTCTAGAACGTGCCCAAAATATCCTAAAAGGTTTAGAAACCAAAGGCTTTGCTTCGAATAATCTAGTCTTTGGTATCGGCAGCTATACCTATAACTATTTAACGCGTGACACCTTTGGTTTTGCCGTAAAAGCCACTTGGGGTCAAGTCAACGGCGTAGGTCGTGAGCTGTTTAAAGACCCTGTGACAGACTCAGGTGTTAAAAAATCAGCCAAAGGTTTATTAAGGGTTGAACAAACTAATAATGGCTTTGAGTTATTTGATCAACAAAGCATTGAACAGGAAAATATGGGGGTATTGCAAACAGTATTTGAAAATGGTCAATTATTAAGAGAATGCTCTCTTGACCAAATTCGGGAGAGATTGGTCTAGGCAAAACTCTCTATGATTAAAACACATCCAGTGATTAGATACTCGGAAAAGTCATCCGCAACCTGAACAAGCCAAAGCGACTAAAGCTTTGGCGTAGTGCAAGATAAATGAAATGAACAGTTAAGCTTTCGCCTTACGGTACGGCAAAGATTATCAATCTTTGCCGTACCTCAGGTTTTGCCTACTTTTGCCAAAACATTTGCGAAGCTTTAAACGCTTCTCAGGTCGAGCCTGAACAAACTAAAGTGATTAAAGCTTTAGTGAGGTGCAAGACGTAGTGGCTTATCCTAAAATATGATGAGAACCCAATAAGACTCCGCTATGATGTTACTTTGTTCCGATTTCTTAATATTTCTATGAGTCAGGAAACTATCCATACTTCCGAACAGGAATACCTTGCCCACTATCAAAAAACAGACTATGACACCCCACTGTTTACGGTTGATATGGCTATTTTTTCTGTGGCAAAAGGTCAATTACAAGTCTTAATGATTCAGCGCTCTAACTTTCCCGAAAAAGGAAAATGGGCGCTTCCAGGTGGTTTTATTGATTTAAAAACTGATCCAGATTTAATGGCAACAGCTCACCGTAAACTGCTTGAAAAAACAGGGATTCACTCCCCTTATCTAGAACAAGTTGAAACCATCGGCAATCAGCATCGTGATCCACGTGGTTGGTCGATTACATCACTTTACTTTGCACTGATTGATTTTAGTAAATTTGAAATTCAAAAGACTTCAACAACTGAAATGAGTAAATGGATTTCTATAGAAGAAGCCTTGCAACTAGAATTAGCTTTTGACCATCAGAAATTACTAAAATTAGCATTTGATCGCTTGTGCAATAAAACCCGCTATACCGCTCTCCCAGCTAGTCTCATGCCTGAATTATTTACCCTGACAGAATTACAAACAATCTATGAAATTATTTTAGGTCAAACCTTAGAAAAAAAATCATTTAGACGGCGCATGCAGGAAGCAGGAGCAGTTGAGGAAACAGGACAACAAAAAATTGTCGGTAAACGTCCTGCTCAATTATTTCGTTATGCACTAGATGATTTTAATTTCACCTTTCCACGTATGTTGGAAACACCACGTAACTCAAACAATAAAGAAGAGAGCTAAGGCAAAACCTTAGCTCAAAATATCACTTCCAAGTTTCGCGGATCATATCCACTGCTTTTTCAGCAATCATGATTGCAGGTGCGTTGGTATTACCATTTACTACTGTTGGCATAATCGACGCATCAATCACACGCAAGCCTTGAATACCATATACTTTCAGCTCAGGATCAACCACAGCCATCTCATCTACACCCATTTTGCAGCTACCGACTGGGTGATACACCGTGTCGACACGTTGACGTAAAATCTCACGAATCTCATCATCAGATTGTACGTTTGCAGTAAACATATCTTCTTTAATTTTTTCACTCAAAGCAGGTGCTTGCATCAACTTCTGCGTAACTTTAAATCCATCAACCATATCTTGAAGGTCTTGCTCATCCTCAAGAAATTTAAAATCAATTAATAGCGGATCATCTACATTTTTGCCACTGAGTTTGACCGAACCACGCGCACGAGGATTGAGCAAACATACGTGGCATGAAATACCGTGTCCTGTATGCATGGTTCGAGCATGGTTATCTACTACAGCAATGACGAAATGCAGTTGTAGATTCGGTTTATCTAACTCAGGACGGCTTTTTAAGAAACCACCACACTCTGCATAATTGGTCGTAATTAAGCCTCGACGCTCCTTACGATAACGCCCAATTTGTTTGATTAAATCTAAACTACCACCAACAGAAACACCAAAAGTTCCATCTATTTGTTTAGTCTTATAAGCAAAAATAAAGTCAGGATGGTCATGTAGATTTTCACCAACTCCAGCTAAATCTTTAACCACAGGAATACCGTGTTTTTCTAATTCTTGACGAGGACCAATCCCCGAAAGCATCAAAACTTGTGGTGATTGGAAAGCCCCTGCAGAGAGTAAAACTTCTTTATTTGCACGAACAACTGTGACTTGTCCTTTATGCTTAAATTCCACGCCTACAGCACGACCATTTTCGATCACAATTCGCGATACCATCGCTTGTGTGATCACATGTAAATTTGGACGCTTACCGATATAAGGCAATAAATACCCACGTGCAGCACTCCAACGTTCACCATTCTTCTGGGTAACTTGATAGACACCTACGCCTTCTTGCTCTGCGCCATTAAAATCATCATTCAGTGGATAGCCCACTTGTTTAGCTGCTTCAATAAAGGTTTTTTGGTATGGATTATCTGAACGTAGTTCACTTACATTGAGGGGACCATGCTGTCCATGATACTCATTTTTAATTCTTTCGTTATGTTCTGATTTTTTAAAATATGGTAACACTTCATCATAGGACCAACCGGTATTTCCTAAAGCTGCCCAATGATCATAATCATCCCGATGCCCGCGAATGTACACCATCGCATTGATCGCTGAACTCCCCCCTAAGCATTTACCACGTGGTTGATATCCTTTACGTCCATTTAAACCTTTTTGTGGTATGGTTTCTAGCGCCCAGTTATTCAGTTTCGTTGGAATGCTAATCACCGCAGCCGCTGGTGTATTCACCAACCAGCTATTGCCGTCCCCACCCGCTTCCAATAAACATACTGAAATATTTGGATTCTCCGAGAGTCTACCTGCAAGCACACTACCCGCCGAACCACCACCTATTACTACAAAGTCAAATGCTGTTTGTGTCATTGCTATCCCTGTTATTTTCATTCTTTCAAAATGCAAAAAGATTATGCTCAAATGCATATCTAAATATTGGTTTACTTGTCTAACAGACTTGATTATTCCTCATAAAAAGTAACTGGATATGGGGCAAAGTACAATAGCCAAATCTGGCAATACGATTGAGTTAAATCATCAATTTCTACAGTCACTTATACAGTGGATTTCTTTTCTATTTGCTTTTGCTTTAAATGCTCAACATGCAAACGATTTGTCTTCCAAGAAGGCTCTAATACTTCTTTTTCAATTCGATATTTAATTCTTTTTAACTTCATCGGACTAATCACCTGTTGATCAAAACATTTTACGTATTCAATCCAAGCTTTACTACGAAAGACATTTTCAGGCATATCTGTTTTAAATTCGCTTCGAGCTGTAAATACAACAATAGAATGTAAATACTGCGGATCAACAACATCACTTAAAACCATTTCCAATACTTTAATATGCTTATAGTTTTGGTGTAACGGATTCTGAAATTTATAACTTTTCTTATAAATTTTTTGTGTCCACTGCTTCTGGTGAGCATTTCCAAAAATCCATCCCGTATAGTTTTTAGTTTCAACGATGAAAACACCATAAGGACTTATTAAAATATGATCAATTTGAGTCGTCCCGTCTTTCTGATCAGGTAAAGTACAATTATTGAGCAATACATATTCAGCACTTAAATACTTAGCAACATGCTCAGAAACCATAAACTCACCAACTTTCCCCTTGAAATTCGGTGATTTGAGATATGTAACTACAGCAAGCATAAGAAGAATTAAAATAATATAAAAGAACATACTTCCCTATGAATATTTTATTTTTTAGAAATTAAAATCAACAGCATCAAATATAGAATATATTTATCAAAATATTATTATAAAAACTGAGTTAAGAACCAATTCGTAATATTTTATTTGGTCGCACTTCTATATTCTCCAAATAGCATAATCAAACCACCAATAAAAATAAAAAGTAATCCAAATAATTTGAAAGCATCTATTTTCTTTATTTGCATCCCTAATAAACCACTATGATCAATTAAGGTAGCAAAAATCATTTGCCCTAAAAATATCCATAATAGTGTATTGGTTGCACCGATATGTGGAGCTGCCACAAACATACACAGAATATAAAGTGAACCCAAGAAACCTGACAACCACATCCACCAAGATGTATTTTGATAAAATGGTGGTTTCACCGTTCCATCCATCCACAATGCAATAACAAGCGAAGCAATCGCACCGCCTATATAAAGAAAAAAGGTCGATTGTATTTGGCTTGCACCACTGCTATGACGAAAGGCATTAATGACTGCCAATTGTAATGGAACAACTAGCCCACCTAATATACTAATCAAAACATAATGAATATTTTGCATTCATTGACTCTCATTTTTAGGTTTCTAATTTTTATGAACAAATTTGATTGAGTAACTCTTACTCCAAACTATCTTATAAAAACAAATACCGCATCAAACATTCTATAGTTCAATTGTGACTAAAATGCTTTTGATTAAATAATGAAAGCTTGGAGATAGAAATAATTTCAGAAGAGTAAATAAGTTAGGACTTACGCATTGACGGATTCAAAAAAGTATTAAAATAGTTTATAAAGTATCTGTGATCAGACGAACTAAACATGCTTCTACAGCAACTTGTACATTACCCATTTAT
>NZ_JBPKBJ010000074.1:0-16074 GCF_051390655.1 Acinetobacter sp. P1(2025) | reverse complement strand
ATATTTGTTTAAGATGAGATGTAACTCATTGAAATGTGCCATCATATTCGTCGTCAGAAAACAAGTATTATGCCATTATTTCAATGAGTTATATTTTTTTGTCGTGTACAAAGAAAATTTTGAATACTGGTTCGACTTTTTATACGGCTTTGCCGTTGGGGATGAGGCAATTTTTGCCGCTAAGATGCCATGTGGAATAAAATAAATTTTCGTTCGGAGTTGTCATCTCATTGGTGGCAAGACTCAATTTTTGTAGGGGCTGTGATTTTAGCATTGCTTCTGCATTTGGCTGTGCTTGCGGTACAGTTTGCTATGCCAACTCCATCCGATACCTCCACAAAGGAAATCGCAGTTTCTATTCGCCCTAGTACTGATAAAGTAGAAAATGCTGATTTTCTCGCTCAAGCCGATCAAAAGGGTTCAGGTGAGTTTCGAGAAGCACATCGCATGTCGAGTGATATGCCTTCACCGATGCAGGCTGATGCGACTACTGGTGAAACTGAGTTTGAAAGCTTAGAAAAGATTCAGCAAAAACGCGAGTTAAAATTTGAAGAAAAAGTTTTAATGACCGTATTGAGCTGGCAGAAACAGGCAGAACAAAGCGAGCGTAAAAAAGCCTTAGAGGATTTACAAAGTCAGTTCCAAGCAAAAGCTGCCATGGTTGCTAGTCTTGAAGCTCAGTATTTACAACGACAACAAAATTTTAGCCGTAAACAACGGATTAAAACGGTAGATGGTATTCAAGCTAAACAGGATGCTTCTGCTGCGTATCTAGATAAATTCCGCCAAAAAGTTGAACTGTATGGAAATCGCTATTACCCAGATGCTGCTAAACAACAGCGGTTATCGGGTGAAGTTAGATTAATGGTTATTCTGAACTCACAGGGTGGGATACGTGCAATTCGTTTAATTGAGAGTTCGGGACATTCTATTTTAGATGAAGCAGCTAAAGCTTCAGTGCGCCGTGGAGCTCCTTTTGGTGCATTTGATTCCACGATGAAGAAGGATATTTCTGAATTACGTATCATTCGGACTTGGCGTTTTGACCCAGTGGATGCTGAGTTTGAAGTGCATTAATTTTAAAAATAGATCATCTATCAAAAGCTATTTAATTACAATTAGATAGCTTTTTTTATTGTTATTCATTTTTCTTTTTTTACAACACTTCATTACATTTCATAAATAAAACTTGAACTGATAATAAAAATAATTATCATTTGCATTGTATTTTAATTGTTTTGTATGCGTTCCTTTGCTGAAAAGTAAATGCTCTGAGGGAGATCAGCGCATGCATTTTAAATCTCGTATCTTTGCATAAGGAAATTTCTCATGCATCAATCTCAGACTTTTCAATCTTTTAAGGCCCATCCTCTTATGTTGGCGATGGCGATATTACTTCCTTCATTTGCCTCTGCAGAAACCAGCACCTCTTCATCGACAGTTTCACTACCAACGATTAGCCTCAAAGCACAAGATGATCAATCCTCAGTTACAGAGGGAACTCAAAGTTATACTGCGAAGAGTTCAAATACAGCGACTAAGTTGAGTCTATCGCTTCGTGAAACGCCACAATCCGTTAAGGTTTTAACTCGTGAGTATTTGGATGATGCCAATATTAGTTCTTTTCAGGATCTATTAAATAACGTCACAGGTGTGTCAGTTAACCAATGGGATGAGCGTCAATATCCTACAGCGCGAGGTTTTGATGTCGACTATTATTTATTTGATGGTGTTCCCAGTAATGTGGGGATGGAAGCAAATGATCCTGATTTAACAATGTATGATCGCGTAGAGTTGGTCAAAGGTGCAAATGGTTTAATGACTGGTGCTGGTAACCCAGCAATAGCTATCAATATGATTCGAAAGCATGCTAATGCGAAAGAACTAACTGGGCAGGTAAGTACTTCTTTGGGTTCATGGAATGCATGGACGAGCTCAGCAGATATTTCTACACCATTGAATACTGATGGAACAGTTCGTGGTCGTGTCGTGGTAAAGCACGAAGACACTGACTCTTTTATGAAAGGGTATGAGAAAAATAATAATGTTGTATATGGCGTGGTTGATGCTGATATCAGCGACAAAACCTATGTCTCTGTTGGGGCTGGTTATCAAAACTTAGAGCGTGATGGAGTTCGGTGGGGCGGATTACCAGCATTTGATAGTAATGGTCAACGCGTCGATTTTGATCGATCCAAAACAGTAACTTCTGATTGGACTTATTGGAATACGGACACCACCACAGCCTTTGCAACCTTGAAACAAAATCTATTCAATGATGTGAATTTGCATGTGAATTATGCATATCGTGAAGTAAAACAAGATACTGCATTGCTCTATTTGTGGGGGAGTTTCGATAAAACTACAAATACCAGTAAAGGTACATTAATGACTTGGTCTGATGCCACTAAGACGAAAGAAAATAATATTGATATTTATCTTTCTGCTCCCTTTTCTATTGGTGGTTTAGAGCAAGAAATTGTGGCGGGTTTTATGTATAACCAAGCACAAAAAGACACATGGTATTCAGGTAATCCTCAAATTGCATCAGATGCGGTACTTGATTTTGATCATCCAAATGTACCGTTATTAGGATCGATTCAAAATAACAATGTCTATCAAGTTCCTAATAAAACGACTCAAACAGGCGCTTATTTGGCAGGTAAATTTAGCTTAGCTGAGCCTTTGAAAATAATTACAGGCATACGGTTATCAGACTGGAAATATGAGAGTGATGATGGTGTCGGAAATAGAAAATTCAAAAATGAAGTAACTCCATATGCAGGTTTGGTTTTTGATTTTCTTGATCAGTATTCTTGGTATGCGAGTTATACCAGTATTTTTAAACCAGAAGATAAACGAGATATAAATAAGCAGTACCTTGATCCACGAGAAGGTAAAAGTTATGAGACAGGTTTAAAAGGGGAGTTCTTAAATGGAAAGCTGAATGCTGCTTTATCGGTATTCCAAACCAAACAAGATAATGTTGCAGAAGAAACAGGAACTTTTATACTGAGTCCAGATGGAACCCCAACAACAGAAAAAGCGTACCGTAGTGCTGATGGTGTCGAAAGCAAAGGTGTTGAATTTGAGTTAGATGGAGAAATTGCCAATAACTGGAATTTAAGTTTTGGTGTTGCTCATTTCAATGCCAAAGATGCTCAGGGTAATGAAGTGCAAACAATGTCTTCAAGAACTAACGCCAATTTATTCACCAAATATAAGTTAGATAAATGGAGTATTGGCGGCGGTGTAAATTACAAGAGTAAGTTTTATACAGGAGATGGTGACAAACGCATCACCCAGGATGCCTATGCTTTAGCAAATTTAATGCTTGGCTATGATATAGATTCAAATATTAAAGCTCAGATCAATTTGAATAATATTTTTGACAAAAAATACTATACAGGCATTGGCGATAATTTGATGGTGTATGGCGCACCTCGTAATGTGACCTTTACATTACGATATCAATTTTAAGAATTGAAAAAGCGGCTGAAATTGTATTCAGCCGCTTTAAAATTGTGGATAAGTTCTCACTTATTCATAATCTATTTGTGCTTGAGTAAGTCCGTTCGATTTTGCAGATTTCGATATTAAAATGCTGGTACCATTTTTCTTTACCTAAGTGTTGGGCAACTAAATGCTCAGCATCTTGTTGCCATCGTTGAATATCTTCGAGGCTGTTCCAGTAAGACAACGCTATTTCAAAATCATTTTCACAACATGCTTCAAACTTAACACAGTGATATTGGCCGATTGCTTTATCTCTAAGCTTTTGTGCCATTTCGGTGTAAGTAGAATCCAATTGTCTAATGGTGGCTTTAAAAATAACGATATACATAGGACTCAGGCTTAATTTTCATCAGCTTGGTAAGGATTACTGATCCCAAGTTTTTTCAGAATCTCAATTTCCAAAGCTTCCATTTCTTCAGCTTCGGCTTCACTGGTTTCATGGTCGTAGCCGAGTAAATGTAAAATCCCATGCACGAGTAAGTGAGTGAAATGATCACTTGGTGTTTTTTGTTGCTCTGCTGCTTCTTGTAACACAACAGGAATACAGATGACCAAGTCACCTAAAGGCTCTGCTTCGAGTAAGCTGAGCATTTCTTCTGGAATATCGCTTGGAAAAGACAAGACATTGGTTGGTTTGTCTTTCTCTCGGTATTGCAAATTCAGTTCATGACTTTCTGTAAGATCAACGCAAGCAATGCCAATCTCACAATCTGCGTCAAAACCAACATGACGTAATGCAGTTTCAATTTGTTTTTTGATTTGACCACGCTTCAATGGTAAATCATTGGCTTGAAAGTCTTGTTGAAGACTTAAATTGATTTTCAAAATAGATCCTTAAATATAAATTGCATCTACAAATTTAGAGTGAAACTCAATGGGATAGAAAGAAGACTAGAGGAATGCTTTACTGCATATTGATACAATTTATTGCATCATTTGTCTTCTCATGTACCATCTTTCAAAAAATTGCTGCCCCATAAGTTTGCTGACAAAACACTAAACTATCCTCATTTAGATCACTGTAGGCTACTCATACTCATATACTTAACTCTGTAATGACCATGGAGCCTACAGATTTCAAGTGCCTTTTTTTAATATCACACAAAAAGTATATTCATTAATGTTGAGCGTCAGCTTTCTCATCATTTTCTGCTACCAGTGCTTCTTGTCTCGCTTTACGTTCAGCACGAGCTTCTGCTGACAAACGTTGTTGTTCGCTATCCCAGCCTTCATAAGCTTCGACAATTTTTTGTACCAGTTGGTGACGTACTACATCTCGAGAGTGGAAGCGCGTGATATGAATTTCATGGACGTTTTCAAGAACACGTAAGGCATGAGACAAACCTGATTGCTGACCACGAGGTAGATCTACTTGTGTTACATCACCCGTTATTACCGCTCTTGAACCGAACCCTAGGCGTGTAAGGAACATTTTCATCTGTTCAGGTGTTGTATTCTGAGCTTCGTCCAAAATGACAAAAGAATGATTCAGTGTACGTCCGCGCATATAGGCGAGAGGTGCTACTTCAATCACTTGGCGTTCAATGAGTTTAGCTACTTTTTCAAAGCCCAGCATTTCATATAGGGCATCGTAAAGTGGTCGAAGGTAAGGATCAATTTTTTGAGTTAAGTCACCTGGTAAAAAACCAAGTTTCTCACCTGCTTCAACTGCAGGACGTACTAGTAAGATACGTTGAATTTCATTACGTTCGAGCATATCTACTGCCGCAGCGACTGCAAGATAGGTTTTACCTGTACCCGCAGGGCCGATACCGAAGGAGATATCACTTTGTAAGATACGTTGTACATAGCGTTTTTGATTCGCGCCACGTGGATTGATACGGCCTTTACGCGTTTGTAGCCAAACGTTATCAAGCCCAGTATGTTCTTGATCAGAATCATTCAAAAATTCACGATCAGTTTGAGATCCTTGAATCATTAAATGAAGTACATCCGCACTGATTTGAGAAGAAATTTCAGATTCTTGAAAGAGCCGTTGCAAAAGTACTTCGGCTCGTTCAACCGCTTCGATATCACCGTCTAAGTAAAAGGCATCGCCTCGGTGAGTTATTTTGACATCTAAACGTTGTTCGATTTGTTTTAAATGCCCGTTATACGCACCGAGCATGCTTTTTAAACGTTCCATGGAAATTTCAGGGAACGTTACTGTACGTCGAATCGCTGCAGTCAAGAGAAACCCTTTATGTTGTCTTGTAAGAATACCCTTACATTACGCCACGTCAGGTTCAAGATTCAAGAGTTCACCATAAACTAAATTTAAAGTTTTGATTTCAGTAATCTCAATTTCAGCAAAACGTCCAACCCAAGCTGCATCACCGATAAAAGTAACAAGACGAGTGTTGTCCGCTGTACCGATCAGAAGATTTGGATCTTTATCAGAAACTTTTTCAATCAGTACGCGTTCAATTTTACCCAGCATCGCATCAGTTTTATCGATACTAGATTGTTTAATCACTTGTTGAACTTGTGCTAAACGATCTTTTTTCACTTGCTCTGGAGTGTCATCAGGAAGTTCAGATGCAGGTGTACCAGGACGTTTTGAATAAACGAAACTATAAGAGTGGTCAAAATCTAAATCTTTAATAAACTGCAAAGTCTCAGCGAAGTGCTCATCCGTTTCGCCAGGGAAGCCAATAATGAAGTCACTTGATAAATGCATATCAGGGCGAACTTTGCGTAGTTTTGCAATTTTATCGATGTAGACATCAATCGTGTGATTGCGCTTCATGGCTTGCAATACATCGTTTGAACCACTTTGTACAGGTAAATGCAAATGCGAAACCATCTGAGGCAAATCACGATAACATTGAATCAACTCATCAGAAAATTCTAATGGGTGAGAGGTGGTATAACGTAAACGACCAATCCCTGGAATTTCAGCAACTAAGCGCAGTAATTCAGGGAATGTGCAAATGCCACCTTCAAAGGTTTCACCACGATAACCATTTACATTTTGACCAAGCAGGCTAATTTCACGAACACCTTTTTCTGCCAATCCAGCAATTTCTGCTAACACATCATCGAGAGGGCGCGAAACTTCTTCACCGCGTGTATAAGGGACTACGCAGAATGAACAATATTTCGAACAGCCTTCCATGATCGAGACAAATGCTTTAAAACCTTCAACACGTGGTTCAGGTAAGAAATCAAATTTCTCAATATCTGGAAAAGAAATATCAACTAATTTGATTTTTTCTTTCTTTGGCTTTTCCACTTGGGCTTGATGCTGATCTAGCATTTGTGGCAAGCGGTGTAGGGTTTGTGGACCGAATACCATGTCGACATAAGGTGCGCGCTTTTGAATGTTGTCACCTTCTTGAGAAGCAACACAGCCACCGACACCAATCACTAGGTCAGGATTTTGTTCTTTCAGTTTGCGCCAACGACCAAGCTCACTAAAGACTTTCTCTTGCGCCTTTTCACGAATTGAACAAGTGTTCATTAACAAGATATCAGCTTCGTTTGGATTTGTGGTCAGAACGTAGCCGTGTGAGTCGCCAAGCAAATCTGCCATACGATGACTGTCATACTCATTCATCTGACACCCTTGAGTTTCAATATATAACTTCTTCATTGAAACATCAGTGGTGTGCGTTGGCTGGGTAACAGTGTTTTCTGAGGCAGCTTTTGTAGCACTAGGAGTGAATGTTTGAACCGTCATGCAGGCTCCTAAACGAGGTGGATTTAAACAAACCGCGGATTATAGCAGCATTTTTGAATGTTCGCTGAGAATAAAAAAATGACAAAAATGGACACTTTGTGGATGAAAATACGTGAATTTTAATGAATATGAATCAGCAAGTTACATAACACAACAATAGTAAGACTTGAGAGTTATTAAACTATAATCGCAGGCGAAATTAGGCAAATGTATCGATGAAGATGAATAAGCAACACAATTCAGTTCCACACCTCAAAATAAAACTAAATAACAAGAAAATCTTACAACGTAGTTTTGTTGTTGGTGGTTTGCTTGCGTGTTCGTCTGTTTATGCTTTAGATGATCAGTTTAATGATGCTTTACGTGCTGCGAATGCGGGGAATACCGCATTGCTCGATCAGTACCAATATGAGATGCAAAATGATGTTTTGGGTTACTACCCAGAATATTGGAAATTGAATAGTAATCTTGGGTTTCAGCCAGCATCTTCAATTATCAATTTTGCGCAACGATATCCAAAGTCTGCAATGGCTGAAAAGTTAGCAGCAGATTATGTTGAAGAAAAGGTAAAACAAGCGAACTTTAGTGAGGCAAAACCAGTCCTCAGTTATGTAACGAACCCTGATCAAGACGAAAGTTGTGCTGTGGCGCAGGTTCGAGCTCAAACTGGGGATAGTTTGGTTTATGCAGAATATAAGGATATTTGGTTGGCAACAAATACCCAACCTGAATCATGCAATGGTTTGGGGCGTATGATGTTATCAAGCCCCTTAATGACCGCTCAAGATCGCCAACAACGTTTGTGGGGACAGCTTAGAGCTGGTCAGTCGGGGCAAGCAATTGCAACTGCACAAACTATGGGTTTAAGTTTATCTCTGGCCCAGTTTAATCAAATTCAATCTAATCCTCTCGCGTACCTATGGAGTGCGCCAAAAGCCAATGACGCGGATTACGCCTATTTAATTTTTGCGTTAGGTCGCGTAGCTGATAGTGATTTAACTAATGCTTTAGGCAATGTGCAACGTGTTGCTCAAGATTTACCAAGTCCAGTACAAAAATATTTGTATCGTACTATCGGCTATGTTGGTGGTACAACCGTAATGAAAAATGGTTTTAATCGTGAAGTATTAAATGCATTTGATAAGAGTTATGGTTATCCATTTAGTCCCGAAGAAGCTGAAATTTATGCGCGTCAAGCGGTGCGATTTGGTGCATGGGAAAGTGTAATTCGTGCAGTAGACTCAATGTCGGTTACACAAAAACAAGAAGATCGTTGGCAATATTGGTTGGCTCGTGCATCAGAGCAAAGAAATGACAAAGACTCGAAGTTAGCAGCTCAACAAATTTATCGCAAACTAGCGCAAGCTGGTGATGATTATCACAACTTGCTTGCTAAAGATCGTTTAGGTGAGCGATACAATCATCAACCTTATAACGAACAACCAAGCGTACAAGATATTCAGCGTCTAAACCAAAATATTCACTTTAGACGTGCATTCGCTTTACGTGATATTAATGCCCCTGCCAATTATACCAATAGAGAATGGAACTGGGCTGTCAGACAGGCTTATCTACAAAAAGACGATGGTTTATTATTGGCGGCTGCCAAGCGCGCACATGATATGGGGTGGTATGATCGAGCAATTTATGCGGCTGATCGAACCAGCACTCGACACAATGATACCTATCGTTTTGCAACGCCGCATCGTAGTAATGTGACTAGTCATAGTTACAATGCTGGTATTGATCCAGCTTGGGCGTATGGTTTAATGCGCCAAGAAAGTCGATTTGTGACCACTGCGAGGTCTCATGTCGGGGCTGGTGGTTTGATGCAGATCATGCCAAACACTGCCAAATTGGTTGCTCGACAAATGGGAGAAACCTATAACCCTGCGGCATTGAGTGAAATGAACACGAATATTCGATATGGAACATTTTATCTTTCGATGATTCATGGTCAATTGAGCGGAAATGCAGTGCTTGCGACAGCGGGGTATAATGCTGGCCCAAATCGTGCACGTCGTTGGCAACCTGATTTTCAACCAATTGCGGCTGATCAATACACTGAGTCAATTCCTTTATTAGAAACACGTGACTATGTAAAACATGTCATGACCAATGCAACACACTATGGGGTAGTGTTAGGGCAGGGACCTCAATCTCTGGAAAAACGTATGAGTATTATTCCTGTACGTAATGAACCTTAACGCATGGCATCGTTGAACTTGAGATAATGAAGTTTTTGTATTTGATGAAATCAATGTGCTTGATGAAGGAATCAATGTCTAGGGCTATACAGATACTAATCTGTTATTTAGCTCTTTCATTTGCTGTTCCATTATATGCAGCGGACAAAGCTGATATTGCTGGATATGTGATGCATGTCCAAATGACACCTGCTGTCTGTTCCTTTGATTCTTCACGTCAAAAACAACGTAAATGTTTAGAGGGTTATTCTCTGACGATCTCAAGTTTATTGCCAGAAGTTCCTGTTGGTCGAGACTGTCAAACAAAATCATCGGCTAAATTATCCCCTCTACAAGCAAAAGTGGTTGCACGTGTAATGCCAGATGAAAATGCACGGGTACAACTTTGGCAAAATGTCGGCGGCTGTGTGCCAATGAATGCGAGTCAATATTTCAGAACGATTATTAATTTTGCTGAGAGATTAAAAATACCTGCTGATTTGACTAGCCCTAATACGATTGAAGTACAAAAAGAAAATTTAAGGCAGCAATTCACTAAATTAAATCCTTCTCTACCACCCAATGGAATTCGATTTACTTGCCAAGCATCCAAATTTGACTCTATTTTGACTGAGATTCGAGTGTGCTATCAGAAAAACGGTCAGTACAAACAGTGTTCGAGTCATGTGGTCACAGGATGTCCAAGTGAATTTACAATTAAAGGAAGTTATTAAGCTTTTTTTCTGAATTAATTTGTATTTTCTATCAGACTTTTGTTGAAATCCATTCTCTTTTACATGCATCTGCGTTCGCTTTAGAGTACAATCTTTGCCGTTTATGATAATTCGGTTGAATAACAAAAGAATTCAATCGTGCTAACGCATCTCATTGGAGAATATCACATGAAGCAACCCGTTCGTGTTGCCGTTACAGGCGCTGCAGGTCAAATTGGTTATAGCTTATTATTCCGTATCGCTAGCGGTGAAATGTTAGGTAAAGATCAACCTGTAATTTTACAATTGCTTGAAGTTCCTTTTGAGAAAGCTCAACAAGCGCTTAAAGGCGTAATGATGGAACTTGATGACTGTGCTTTCCCATTATTGGCAGGCATGATCGGGACTGATGATCCAGAAGTTGCATTTAAAGATGCTGACTATGCGTTATTAGTAGGTTCACGTCCACGTGGTCCTGGTATGGAACGTGCTGACTTATTGAAAGTAAATGGCGAGATCTTCATTGGTCAAGGTCAAGCTTTAAATAAAGTTGCTAGCCGTGATGTTAAAGTATTAGTTGTTGGTAACCCAGCAAATACAAATGCTTACATCGCAATGAAATCTGCTCCAGATCTTCCAGCGAAAAACTTCACAGCTATGTTGCGTCTTGACCACAACCGTGCATTAACTCAACTTGCTCAAAAAGCTGGCGTTGCAGTTTCTGACATCGAGAACATGACTGTTTGGGGTAACCACTCTCCAACTATGTATGCTGACTACCGTTTTGCAACTGCAAATGGCGTAAGCTTAAAAGACAAAATCAACGATGCTGAATGGAATAAAGATGTATTCCTTCCAACAGTTGGTAAACGTGGTGCTGCGATCATCGAAGCGCGTGGTTTGTCTTCTGCTGCTTCTGCTGCAAACGCTGCAATTGACCATATGCGTGATTGGGCGTTAGGTACAAATGGCAAATGGGTAACTATGGGTATTCCTTCTGACGGTTCTTATGGAATTCCTGAAGGTGTAATGTTTGGTTTCCCTGTAACAACTGAAAACGGTGAATACAAAATCGTTCAAGGTTTAGAAATTGACGAATTCAGCCGTGACCGTATCAACTTCACTCTTAACGAGTTAGAAGAAGAACGTGCAGCGATTGCTGACATGGTTAAATAATTTATCATTTTGATAAATTATGAAAAGCACTCTCTTGTAGAGTGCTTTTTTATTTTAAGAACACAAAATACAACAAGAAAATATAGAGATATGCCTGCAAGTGAATACAGTTTATTGTTAGATTATTTATTAGATCGGTTTTACCTAAGGAGAAGAAAAAATGTTTGAACAACAACCAACACTTGAACTTTTATTTGAACAATTGGGGCTTGATGCAGATGAAGTTTCGATGGAAAACTTTATTAAAACTCATCAATTGAGTGCTAGCCAGAAATTACACGAAGCTGATTTTTGGAGTGCTGGGCAACGAGACTTTCTTAAGAGTCATTGGGATAAAGATGATGAATGGGCTATCGTGATAGATGAGTTGAATCAGCAACTACATGTTGATAGTACAACTTAATAAGAAAAGCTCACATCAGTGAGCTTTTTTATGGATTAAACTTATGAACCATTCTTCTTGGCGGGCTTGATTAAAAGCTGGATGTGCATTTAACAACTGCAAGTCGTGATCTACACATGCCACATATTTTTTTAACCAATGTCGAGTCATCGCAAACTCTTCTTTACTTGCAGATGCATAAGCCAAAAAGAAGTAAATATCTAGATGATCGTAGTGAGCGAGAGGCTTTAGGATTTGTTGTGTAATAATCGCAAAACGTTGTTCTTTGGTTAGCTCAAAATAAATCATATAAGCTTTGGCTAAATGCAACGAGAGATCAAGATAAAGGCTTAATGGCATTTCCTCAAATTCAATCCGAGCTTGCTCAAGTAGCACGATGGCTTCTTGCAAGAAATGCAATTGTTCTTGACGGACATGACTGAGTACAACCAATTGCAGACGTAAGTCAGCTCTTTCTAAAGCAAGTTCAGGTGTATTTTCACTTAAATAGAGTTGGTCTGTTTCACCAATTCGATTTACTACATGTTTCGTTTCATTTGACATCAGTTTATCCAAAACCTTGATCTATGCATGCATATATAGGGCTTTATTTTGCAATTTAAAGGTTTAGGCATTCCAAAGCGAATTTCCACTGCGTAACCATGCTGTAATTGATAGACGTTGCTGTTTTGAAAGCAACACTTCATGTAGTAAATCACTTTGGAAGATAGCAAGCCGATTAGGCAATGGTTGAATGGTATGCCATTGCTCATTTTTATCTTGCAAGCGTAACTGACCGCCAAAGTCTTCCTGCCACTGTTCATGTAAATAAAAAACAGTTGAAATCATGCGATCATTCTTTTTCTGAGGATTATCTCGATGTAATGCATAAAATTCACCTGCGTTGTAACAGGCAAAATGAGCTTCTACTTCTTTGATTCCCAAATAAAACGCTTGATTTAATAACTGAGACAAGTTCTTTAATGCATTAATATGTTGTTGCGCGATCGGTAATTGTTCATCAATCCACAATATATGATCGCTACGTATATGACTCACAATACCATTTTGAATGCCTGCAGCTCTGAACTCAGTAAGATGTGAATTGCATTCGTTTACTAGGGAGTTTACATATGCAGCAGAATAAACATTATCTATAACGGCAAAACCTGATTCATTTAAATCATCCAAAACTTTATCTAAATCCCACGATTCAGGAAGAGAACTTTGCTGCATATATTTCCAATAGAGCTTGATGAAGAGGCTGTATGATCTTAGTCGATCACATCAACGCTAAAGAATACTTTTTTCATTCGTGATAAACTACCCTTTGAATTGAGGAATAATTGTCAACATGAATTACCGTCACCATTTCCATGCGGGTAACTTTGCCGATGTTATGAAGCATGTACTTTTGCTTCAACTGCTCGCTCGTTTAAATGCTAAAGATAAACCTTATAGATATATAGATACCCATGGCGGTGCAGGTAAATATGATTTATCTACGTCTGAAGCACAAAAATCAGGTGAGTTTTTAACGGGTATCCATCGTTTGGTCAAGCTTGACGATTCGATTAAACGTAATGCACCTGAAGGCGTAAAACAATATCTTAAAATTGTTGAAGATATGCGTGCAGGTTCCGGTAAGGGTGCTTATCCAGGTTCACCTTGGTTTGCGCTTGAAGGCATGCGTGATATTGATAAAGCAACTATATTTGAAATGCAGCGTGATGTGTTTCAACAATTGTATTTTAATATTCGCGATAAACGTGCGGGCTTACATGAGCGTGATTTTTATGAAGGTTTGATGGGTGTCATTCCGCCTAAAGAAAAACGTGGATTGGTCATGATTGACCCACCATACGAAATCGAACGTAAAGATTTCCCTCAGTTAGTAGAGCTGTTACAAGCTGCACATAAAAAATGGCCGACAGGTGTTTTTGCTGTGTGGTATCCAATTAAAGATCGCGCGATGATTGACCGTTTTGAGAAGAAAATGTTTAAGACTGGTATTCGTCGTCAGTTGGTATGTGAAATTTGTGTATGGCCTGATGATACGCCAGTTGGATTAAATGGTTGTGGTTTATTGGTGATTAACCCACCTTGGAAATTTTCAGAAGATGCTGATCAGGCATTACAATGGTTGTTCCCTCATTTGCGAATGAGTGAAAATGGTGGTCATGCTGCAGTGCGTTGGTTGGTGGGTGAATAAGCCCATCAATGTCAAACTATTCTCGAGGAATTGAAAATAATGACAAATTCTCCTAAGTCAGATTCTGATTTGAAGAAAGAAGAGCTTTCTTTTGATGGGATCACCTTTGAAGTCGAAGAAGAAGAACAAACGCATGAAGGGCAAAAAGTTAAAAGACGCGGCATTTATTTATGGCCAAATCTGATTACAACAGCGGCATTACTTTCAGGTTTTTATTCGATCATCGCTAGTATGAATGGTAATTTCACTCAAGCTATTTATGCGATTTTCTTAGCAGCATTGTTAGATGGTTTGGATGGTCGAGTTGCTCGTGCAATCGGAGCACAAAGTGCTTTTGGTGAACAGTATGATTCACTTTCGGATTTATTAGCCTTCGGTGTAGCTCCAGCTATTTTGATGTACAGTTGGAGCCTCAATGATTTGGGTCGAATTGGTCTAGCTTGTTGTTTTATTTACACAGCCTGTGCAGCTTTTCGACTTGCACGCTTCAATGTACAAATCGGTGTAGTCGATAAACGTTACTTTATAGGAATAGCAAGCCCATTAGCTGCTGTAACCGTTATTTCAATGGTATGGGTGAGTCAAGATTATCCACTGGTATTTGATTTAAATGACATCACAATACAAATCATCAACGCCGTGATTATGGTTTCGATTGGTTTGCTTATGATTTCAAATATCAAATACTATTCATTTAAACAAATGGATCGCAAACGTGTTCCTTTTGTAGTCATGTTGCCTGTAGTCTTGATTTTTGCTGCAATCACCTACAATATTCCTGTAGGGATACTTGTTGTATGTATCATCTATGTGTTGTCTGGTTTTGTAACGACACTATTAGCTAAAAAAATGATTCCAAAATAACAATCTAAATAAAAGGAGGTTCGGCATGCCATTGTTGATGAATAATAGTCAATTAAAGCAGCTGAACCTCAATAAGTCAGATGCTTTAACTTTTTACCCGCCCAAAGGTTTATTTAAAATTGTTTATCAAGGTTTGATTCTACCCAATCTGCCTGCACCTTTTCATTATGTAAATTTCATTAGTTTGATCGGGCAACCTCGTATTCCCATTTGTTATAATCCAAGTGCAATTTCCACAACTGCGATCGATACAGCTACAGTTTTGGTAAGCAGTAGCTTATCAACAGTTGGACATCTAAAAAGTTATAGTGCAAAAGAACAGTGTCAATTTGAGACTGATTCATATCAATTCTTGGATGTTGATCAAATTCATGTTGATTTTCCAAACTATTACTTCAAACGAAATGACAATGAATTTAGCTGTGATTTAAGGGTAAATATCTGTTCTGAAATAGAAAATCATACAGCATTGCACTGGGGCGTGGCTGACTACTGGTATGTACAATGTCAGTGCGTAGGGGAGATTATTTATAAAAATCAAAAATTTTCGATTGAGACTAAAGGTATTTTAAAACATGCACGGGCTGTATATTTACCTTTTATTGCTTTTCACTTTTTCACATATCAAATCATTCATATTAATGAAGAAATCCAAGTCATCCTTTCAGAATTACGAAACCAATGGAATAACGTAATTTTCTCTCGAATTGAGGTTCAAACCAGCCAACAAGGTTCGACTCTTTATGATCGAAATGTAGTTTTTGATACCCTTAGGGTATATCCAAAGATTCAAACTCCTAATGGACGTGAGATGTATCTTCCACGTGAATTCATTTGGCAATATCAAGAAAATGAAGAAGTTATCTTTCAATTACACGGACAGAGTAGGGGCGATTATAAATTTGGTCTAGCGGCGGGTTATGTTGGTAGTTTTAGTTATGATTTATTTTGGAATAATCAGTCCTATCAAGGGAGTGGGTATTGTGAATACATCGATTGTCGACCTTTGCATTGGCAAGAAAAAAGTAAAACTGAACAAATCTTAGACCGAATTCCACATTTTCAGCCTTATTTGTGTAAAAAATAATCTATCAGTTTAAATATTAAAATAAATTCCAATAAATCGCTTGCAAGCGATTAGAAATACTGTAGAATGCACATCCATCGGCGGTGATGCAGATAAAAACTTGTTGAGAAACAAGGATTTGGCTAAAATGGTTAGATTCTTGGGTTGGTTGATAAGTTTTAAAAATATCTAAATTACCTGTTGACTTTAAAGAAATTTAGAGTAATATAGCCGACCTAGCTTGATGATGACGAATCATCGAGAAGATCATTAAGAG
>NZ_JBPKBJ010000073.1:0-16214 GCF_051390655.1 Acinetobacter sp. P1(2025) | reverse complement strand
ATTTGTTTAAGATGAGATGTAACTCATTGAAATGTGCCATCATATTCGTCGTCAGAAAACAAGTATTATGCCATTATTTCAATGAGTTATATTTTTTTGTCGTGTACAAAGAACAATAATGAAATAAATTTTTGCTTATCATTAAAATATCTAAAATAATACTGTGGAACATAATGTTGATTTTTCTTTGCGGCCATAACAATTCATAAAATTTTTTAACTTCTTAAAAATATTATACTTTATTGTGACAAATGAAAATAAGATTTAATAACTCACTATTAAGATGAATAATAAAAACCCCATCATCAAGATAGGGTCTTTTTTAAATCATATCAATTACTTTTAGCTAAAGTATTAAGCCACTTGACCTTCTAAAAAGTCTTGTGCAAAACGCTGCAATACACCGCCCGCTTCATATACAGAAACTTCTTCTTCTGTATCTAAACGACAGGTCACAGGCACTTCAAGAATTTCTTCTTTACCATCAGCAGTTGAACGCTCAATCACTAAAGTCAAAGTCGAACGCGGTGAGATATTACCAATCACGCTATATAGCTCAGTACCATCTAACTTCAACGTCTTACGGTTCACACCTGGTTTAAACTCAAGCGGTAACACGCCCATACCTACAAGGTTAGTACGGTGAATACGCTCAAAACCTTCAGCCACGATCGCTTCAACACCTGCAAGACGAACACCTTTCGCTGCCCAGTCACGGCTTGAACCTTGACCATAATCCGCACCTGCAATGATGATCAACGGTTGCTTACGGTTCATGTAAGTTTCAATCGCTTCCCACATACGCATCACTTCGCCTTCAGGCTCTACACGCGCTTTTGAACCTTGTTTAATCGTGCCGTCAGAACGAACCACCATTTCATTAAACAATTTCGGGTTGGCAAATGTTGCACGTTGGGCTGTCAAATGGTCACCACGATGTGTCGCATATGAGTTGAAGTCTTCTTCAGGTACGCCCATTTTGTGTAGGTATTCACCCGCAGCCGAATCCATCATGATCGCATTTGAAGGCGATAAATGGTCAGTCGTGATGTTATCACCCAAAATTGCAAGCGGACGCATGTTGGTCAAAGTACGTGGTGCAGCCAACGCTCCTTCCCAATACGGCGGACGACGGATGTAAGTACTCATAGGACGCCAGTCGTAAAGTGGGCTTTCCGCTTGCTCAACTTCACCGAGGTCAAACATTGGAATGTAGACTTTACGGAATTGTTCAGGCTTCACAGCTTCTTTTACCAGTGCATCGATTTCAGCATCAGATGGCCAGATATCTTTCAGGTAAATTGGATTACCGTCTTTGTCTGTACCCAATGAATCTTTTTCGATGTCAAAACGAATCGTACCTGCAATCGCATACGCGACAACAAGTGGAGGCGATGCCAAGAACGCTTGTTTTGCATAAGGATGGATACGACCATCGAAGTTACGGTTACCCGAAAGTACCGCTGTCGCATACAAATCACGGTCAATGATTTCTTGTTGAATCACTGGATCAAGCGCACCTGACATACCATTACACGTAGTACATGCATACGCCACGATACCAAAACCAAGTTTTTCTAGGTCTTTCAGTACACCAGCTTCTTCAAGATAAAGTGCAGCCGCTTTAGAACCTGGTGCAAATGATGATTTCACCCAAGGTTTACGCACTAAACCAAGTTCATTGGCTTTACGTGCCAATAGACCTGCTGCCACCGTGTTTCGTGGGTTTGAGGTATTGGTACAAGACGTGATCGCAGCAATGATGATCGCGCCATCAGGCATTAAACCATCCGTACGATTTTCAACAACACCAGCAATACCTTTTTCTTTCAAATCAGCAGTAGATACACGTGCATGTGGGTTTGATGGACCTGCAATGTTACGAGTCACTGTTGAAAGATCGAAACGAAGTACACGTGGGTACTGCGCTTTGGTCATATCTGATGCCCAAAGACCGATTTCTTTTGCGTATTGCTCAACCAATGCCACTTGTGCATCTTCACGACCTGTCAGGCGTAAATAATCAATCGTGTTTTGGTCGATGTAGAACATCGCAGCCGTTGCACCGTATTCAGGTGTCATGTTCGAGATGGTTGCACGGTCACCAATCGACATGGTGTCTGCGCCTTCACCGAAGAACTCAAGGTATGCACCAACGACACGTTCTTTACGTAAGAATTCAGTGAGTGCCAATACGATATCAGTCGCCGTGATGCCTGCTTGACGCTGACCGACTAGCTCAACACCGATAATGTCTGGAAGACGCATCCAAGATGCACGGCCCAACATCACGTTTTCAGCTTCTAAACCACCCACACCCACTGAGATCACACCAAGTGCATCCGTATGTGGTGTATGTGAGTCTGTACCTACGCATGTGTCTGGGAACGCTAAACCATCACGATTTTGGATCACTGGAGACATTTTCTCCAAGTTGATCTGGTGCATGATGCCGTTACCCGCAGGGATCACGTCGACATTTTTAAATGCGGTTTTCGTCCACTCGATAAAGTGGAAACGATCTTCGTTACGACGATCTTCTACTGCGCGGTTTTTCTCAAACGCGTCAGGATCAAAGCCACCATATTCCACTGCCAAAGAGTGATCCACGATCAACTGCGTTGGAACTACTGGGTTCACTTTAGAAGGATCGCCACCTTTGTCAGCAATCGCATCACGTAAACCAGCAAGGTCGACGAGTGCGGTTTGACCTAAGATGTCATGACATACCACACGCGCAGGATACCAAGGAAAATCCATGTCCTGACGGCGTTCAATCAATTGCTTTAAATAATCAGTTAAGTTTTCTGCATCAGCTTTACGTACAAGCTGCTCTGCCAACACTTTAGATGTGTATGGCAAAGTTTCATATGCGCCTGGCTGAATATCTTCAACGGCTTGACGCACGTCATAGTATTCGAGCTGGGTACCTACCAGCGGTTTACGGTATTGATTTGTCATTAACCACGCTCCGCCAATGGTTTAAATTCTAAGTTTTCAGGGCCAGTATAGTTCGCGCTTGGACGAATGATCTTGCCGTCTTGACGTTGTTCAATCACGTGTGCTGACCAACCTGCTGTACGTGCAATCACGAATAATGGAGTGAACATTGCTGTTGGAACACCCATCAAGTGATAGCTCACCGCGCTGAACCAGTCGAGGTTCGGGAACATGTTCTTCACTTCTTTCATCACTGCTTCTAAACGTTCAGCAATGAGGTACATTTTGGTGTTCTCTTGCGCTTCTGCAAGATCACGCGCCACTTTCTTGATCACTTCGTTACGTGGATCAGAGATGGTATAAACAGGATGACCAAAGCCGATGATCACTTCTTTTTTCTCTACACGGCTACGGATGTCTGCTTCTGCTTCGTCAGCGTTGTCATAACGTTGTTGAATCACAAATGCAACTTCGTTCGCACCACCGTGTTTTGGACCACGTAGTGCACCAATACCACCTGTAATTGCTGAATACATGTCTGAACCTGTACCTGCAACAACACGTGAAGTAAATGTAGATGCGTTAAATTCATGCTCAGCATACAGAATCAAAGAGGTATGCATGGCTTGAATCCATTCTTCAGATGGCGCTTCGCCATGAAGTAAATGGAGGAAATGCGCAGCGATTGAGTCATCATTCGTTTCAACTTCGATACGACGACCGTTGTTGCTGAAGTGGTACCAATACAACAACATTGAACCCAAGCTTGCCATCAATTTATCAGCGATGTCTTTTGCACCTGCTTCATTGTGGTCTTCATGTTCAGGCGTTAAACAACCTAGAACTGAAACGCCTGTACGCATCACGTCCATTGGGTGTGCAGATGGCGGTAACTGCTCAAGTGCAGTTTTCAATGCTGCTGGTAAGCCACGCAATGCTTTTAATTTTGCTTTATAGGCTTTCAACTCAGCTTTGTTTGGCAGTTTGCCATGTACAAGCAAGTGCGCAACTTCTTCAAATTCGCTACCCACTGCAAGGTCTAGAATGTCATAACCACGGTAGTGCAAGTCATTACCACTACGACCTACGGTACAAAGTGCTGTATTACCTGCAACTTGACCACTTAACGCAACTGATTTTTTTGGCTTGAAGCCTGTTGGAGTTTCATTACTGCTCATAAGATTGTCCTTTTTTATATCTTTGGGGTAAAACTTATAAAGTTCTTAATCTCCCTAAACCCCTCTTTCCAATGAGGGGTTAGGGGAGATTGTTTGACTTATTTATTCTTCGCGAAAGTTCCATCTAGGTATTGTTCAAACGCATGGTAGTTAATGCGCTCATACAATTCTTGACGAGTTTGCATAGTGTCAACAACGTTCTTCTGTGTGCCTTCTTTACGCAGAGTCTCATACACATTTTCCGCTGCTTTGTTCATCGCGCGGAATGCTGAAAGTGGATATAACGCAATGCTCACATCCGCAGAAGCCAGTTCTTCAGTCGTAAACAATGGTGTAGAACCAAATTCTGTAATGTTTGCTAGAACTGGAACTTTTGTAAGATCAGCAAACTGCTTATACATTGCCAGTTCAGTGATCGCTTCAGGGAATAACATATCCGCACCAGCTTCAATGTAAGCACCTGCACGATCAATCGCTGCTTGTAAACCTTCAACTGCTAAAGCATCAGTACGTGCCATGATCACAAAGTTTTCATCAGTACGCGCATCCACTGCCGCTTTGATACGATCAACCATTTCTTGTTGCGTAACAATCGCTTTGTTAGGACGGTGACCACAGCGCTTTGCACCCACTTGGTCTTCGATGTGCATCGCTGCTGCGCCAAACTTAATCATTGATTTAGTAGTACGTGCGATATTAAACGCTGAAGCACCAAAACCTGTATCTACATCAACCAATAATGGTAGATCACAGACATCCGTAATACGGCGTACATCGGTCAAGACATCATCAAGGTTACTAATCCCTAAATCAGGTAAACCTAACGAACCTGCGGCAACACCACCACCAGACAAATAAATTGCTTTATAGCCTGCACGTTTTGCTAACAATGCATGATTGGCGTTGATCGCACCAACCACTTGTAATGGTTTTTCATTTGCGACCGCGTCGCGGAATAGCTGACCAGCAGATTTAGCCATGTTGATGTTCTCCTTGGGTTTGCAGCAATGTTTGCTCAACAATTTTGTAAGATGCATTGATGTGACGGTGCATTAGCATTTCGGCAAGTTCACCGTCACCTTCTGCGATCGCATCTAAAATGCGGATATGTTCGTCCCAAGCTTTGCTCGGTCGATTTGGGGTGTTTGAAAACTGAATTCGGTACATACGGATGAGGTGATACAGCTCATCACATAACATTTTTTCTAAGGTTTTATTGCCACTGCTTTTGATAATGCAGTAATGGAAATCGTCTTGACCTTCTTGTAGGTAATAACCCTTACCTGCTTTAAAATTTTCATCTTCAGCATGCATTCGCAACACATCACGCAATGCTAAGATTTGTTTTTTATCAATATGCTGTGCAGCTAACTTACAAGCTAAGCCTTCAAGTGAAGCACGAATTTGGTAAAGTTCTTTAAATTGTTGTAGAGAAAGAGAAACAACTCGCGCACCAACATGTGCCGTACGCTCAACCAATCGCTGCCCTTCGAGACGATGAATCGCCTCGCGCAATGGACCACGACTAATCCCGTAAATACGCGCTAACTCAGGCTCAGAAATTTTACTGCCCGCAGGAATTTGTCCTAATACAATCGCCGATTGAATTTGCTTAAATACGTGTTCCGTCAGAGTAATACTCTGACTCGTGCTGATGGCTTGAGGAACAAGGGTATCTTGCATATTGTCGACAATCTCTACAGTTTTGATGATTTTATAACGGGATAATAGAAATAATGCAATAGGATTGTCGACAATAAAATAGACCTGTGCAGTCAGTCAGACATTCTATCCATTCTGATTAGAATCATTCAAAACCGTCATAAAAATCATAATAATTATAAATAAAACAAATGCTTATGATTTTTATACAATTAGTCTATGCTCAATTTTGTATATCTTTGGACTCATTGATATTGCTTATGCTACGACTATGGTATGACAGCTTGATTGTAGACAATCTTTATAATCGAGCACTTTGCTACAAATTTTTGTAAGTAAATAATAGGGTCTGTTGATATTTCAGCCATGCATTGCGTTATCGGCTAAAATAACATAAACAAGGCATGAAACGCAGGCAATGGTCTTCCCTTGTCAAGTTTCATAACGCAGTTTAGGGAGGTTTTAGCCATAACCCTGCGGGACAGGAACATTTTTTGCCGTTACTATGTTATGTTTCGCTCATTTAGAATAACTAAATTTCGCTAAACATGCCTTGTACCGTCTAAAAAATGCCCTCTGTCGCAAGCATCTGTGAAATGTCAACAGCCCCTACACTAGAAATGTAAATAACAGCGTGCTTCATCATCGCTTTATTGGTACATTATTGGGCATCTGGAGCAGCGCTCCACAAGACACATCCATGCACCTTGTTGAATAAAAGGACATTGTTAATGTTTCAACATATCCCACCTTATGCAGGCGACCCAATTCTCTCTTTAATGGAACAGTTCAACGCTGATCCACGCGCTGAAAAGGTTAATTTAAGTATTGGTTTGTACTACAACGAAGACAGTATCGTTCCACAGCTCGAAACTATTATCGAAGCTCAAAAACGTATTGCACCTAAAAATACTCAAACCAAACTTTATCTACCAATGGAAGGTTTTAAACCTTACCGTGATGCGATTCAAGCGTTATTGTTTGGTGCAAATAGCCCTGCAATTCAACAAGGTCGTGTTGCTACCATCCAAACATTGGGTGGTTCAGGTGCATTAAAAGTTGGTGCAGATTTCTTAAAAACTTATTTCCCAAATTCAGAAGTTTGGGTGAGCCAACCAACTTGGGATAACCATGTTGCGATTTTCAACGGTGCTGGCATCAAGAGCAACTACTATCCATATTTCGATGCTGAAACACGTGGCGTTGATTTTGATGGCATGTTGTCGACATTAAAAACTTTGCCAGAGCAAAGCATCGTGTTGTTACACCCTTGCTGTCACAACCCGACAGGTGCGGATCTAAATCCAGCACAGTGGGATCAAGTGATTGCGGTATTAAAAGAGCGTAACTTGATTCCATTCCTTGATATCGCTTATCAAGGCTTTGGCGATAGCATGGAACAAGATGCTTATGCGATTCGTGCTTTAGACCAAGCTGGTTTGAATTTCATCGTAAGCAACTCGTTCTCTAAAATCTTCTCCCTTTATGGTGAGCGTGTTGGTGGTTTAACTTTTGTATGTGACGATGCTGAAGCAGCAAAATGCACATTCGGTCAGTTAAAAGCAACTGTACGTCGTATCTACTCAAGCCCACCAACAACTGGTGCATGGTTGGTTGATCAAGTGTTAAATGACGCTGATCTAAATCAACAATGGCAAAACGAAGTTAAAGAGATGCGCGAACGTATTATCAAAATGCGTAGTATCTTAAAAGATGAGTTGACTAAAGCACTTCCTGAGCGTGACTTTAGCTACCTTGTAAACCAAAAAGGTATGTTCAGCTATACAGGTTTGACAGGCGAGCAAGTCGACACCTTACGTGAAGAATATGCAATTTACCTTGTTCGCAGTGGCCGTATCTGCGTTGCAGGTTTAAATATGAATAATATTTATAAAGTTGCAAAAGCAATGGCTGAAGTGCTAGCAAAATCAGCTTAAAATCCCCTTGCGGAGCTATAATCGCTCCTCATCTCCCTTTTAAAAGGGAGACTTTATGTATCAAAAAAGGTTGTTTCACGTGAAACAACCTTTTTTATTTTTACAAAACCAGCGTCATTAAAACTAAAATTTATCCGACAACTAGAGCAAGAATAAATGTACTAAATGATTAAATCTGTATCATTCAATGTTCAATCCAGCACAGTCTTTGTATACTGCAACTCATTGATTGACTACAACAGCACTTTTCAAAATGACTCAACTGACTTGCTTCAAAGCGTATGATATTCGCGGAAAATTAGGTACAGAACTGAACGAAGATATCGCCTATAAAATTGGTCGTGCATACGGACAAATCTATCAACCTAAAAAAGTGGTGATTGGTTGTGATATCCGTTTGACTAGCGAAGGTTTAAAACAAGCAACCATTCGAGGTCTCAATGATGCGGGTGTCAATGTTCTAGATTTAGGCATGACGGGCACTGAAGAAGTCTATTTCGGCGCTTTTCATCTTGATGTTCAAGGTGGCATTGAAGTTACGGCGAGCCATAATCCAATGGATTATAACGGCATGAAATTAGTTCGTGAAAATGCACGTCCAATCAGTGCTGATACTGGCTTAAAAGACATCCAAGCACTCGCTGAATCAGGTACTTTTACCGAAGTTGAGCAAAAAGGTACAACTGAAAACTATAATATTTTGCCAGAGTTTGTTGATCACCTATTAACCTACATCGATCCTCAGAAAATTAAACCACTCAAACTGGTGGTAAATGCAGGTAATGGTGCAGCAGGTCATGTGCTCGATGCCATTGAACAAAAATTCCAACAACTGAATATTCCTGTTGAGTTTATTAAAATTCATCACGAAGCAGATGGAACTTTCCCAAATGGGATTCCGAACCCAATCTTAATCGAAAATCGTGACAGTACCCGTGACGCAGTGCTGCAACATCAGGCGGATATGGGGATTGCCTGGGATGGCGACTTTGACCGCTGCTTCCTGTTTGATGAAAAAGGACAATTTATCGAAGGCTATTACATTGTTGGCTTATTGGCACAAGCTTTCCTGATCAAGCAATCAGGCGAAAAAATTGTGCATGACCCACGTTTGGTTTGGAATACTTTTGATATCGTAGAGCAATATCAGGGTATCGCGGTGCAATCAAAGTCTGGACATGCTTTTATTAAAGATGTGATGCGTGAACACAATGCTGTTTACGGTGGAGAAATGAGTGCACATCATTATTTCCGTGACTTCGCTTATTGTGATAGCGGTATGATTCCTTGGTTACTCACGATTGCCCTACTCTCAGAAACAGAACAATCACTCTCGACACTCGTTGAAAATATGATTGCCAAATTCCCTTGTAGCGGCGAAATCAATTTTAAAGTAGCAGACACACAAGCAACGGTTCAAAAGATTTTTGATCATTATGCCGACCAGAATCCACAGGTTGATCGTACCGATGGTGTCAGCCTTGATTTTGGTGCATGGCGTTTGAATGTCCGCGCATCGAATACCGAGCCTTTACTGCGTTTAAATATTGAAAGTCGTGCTGATCAAAACCCACAGTCAATGCAAAGCTATGTGGATGAGTTGACACATTTAATTCAGGGCTAATCAAAGAACAGGGAGCAATCGCTCCCTGTTCTTACTTGAAATACGAGTTATTTATACCCATTCGGATTTTGTTTTTGCCAATTCCAGCTATCCGCCAGCATATCTTGCAATGTATATTGCGGCTTCCAACCTAACTCTGCTATAGCACGGGTATTGTCTGCAAATGAAATGGCCACATCACCTGCACGGCGTGGTGCAAATTCAAACGCAACAGGCACACCATTAATTTGCTCAAAGGTGTTTTTGACTTGTAATACAGATGAGCCATTGCCCGTGCCGATGTTCCAAGCACGGCAGCCTTGTGTAGATAAGCGATTATTTAAGGCACATAAATGGGCTTTGGCTAAATCGACTACATGTATATAATCACGAACCCCTGTACCATCGATGGTGTCATAATCATTGCCATAAATGGACAATTTTTCGCGACGACCGACTGCGACTTGAGTGACATAAGGCATTAAGTTATTTGGAGTTCCTTGTGGATCTTCACCAATCTGACCGCTTTTATGCGCGCCAACAGGGTTAAAATAACGCAGTAATGCAATCGACCAGCGAGAATCTGCCTGTGCCAGTTTTTGCAGTATTTGCTCAACAATCAGTTTGGTATACCCATAATTGTTATTTGGCATTCCTGTTGGCATCTCTTCATTCAAAGGCGAAAGATTGGCTTCGTCATAAACCGTTGCAGATGAGCTGAATACCAAGCTAAATACACTTGCGCGTTCCATCGCCTTGAGCAACTGAACACTGCCCGTAATATTATTGTCAAAATAAGCCAATGGAATCTGCTGGCTTTCACCAACCGCTTTCAGACCAGCAAAATGAATGACTGCATCAATCTGATGGCCTTGGAAAACTGAATCTAACTCAGCCTGATTGCGAATATCACCCTGCACAAACACCAAATTTTTATTTGCTAATGCTTGTACTCGACGCAAAGACTTTTCAGAACTATTTGAGAGGTTATCGAAGACAATCACCTCGTGACCTGCGGTAAGCAACTCTAAACAGGTATGGGAGCCAATATAGCCTGCACCACCTGTTACCAAAATCTTAGCCATCTGTTTTTCCTAACAATATCTTTAATAAACCTTGCGTGGATGCATCAAACATTGATAAATCACCTTGCTCACAATTTAGAATTGGCAACAGCTGATTGGCAATCTCCTTACCCTTTTCCACGCCCCATTGATCGAAAGGATTGATGTTCCAGAGCACTGACTGAACAAAAACTTTATGTTCATACATGGCTATCAGCATACCCAGACTATAGGGATTCAGTTCTTTTAATAAAATCGTTGAGCTTGGTTGATTACCTTCATATTGTTTATAGGTTGGTAAATCTTCTAGCTCATCTGCTGCCAAGGCTTGATTCCCAAAGGCCAACAGGCGCGACTGTGCCAAACAGTTGGATAAAGCCAAATGATGCTGCTCAGCCAAGGCCTCTGCACTTTCAGCATAGGTAAACTGATTGGCATTATAGCGTTTCACAGGGGCAATAAAGTCACAACTGACGGAGTGCGTGCCTTGATGCAGCAATTGATAAAAGGCATGCTGTGCATTGGGCCCAACCTCTCCCCAAACAATTGGGCAAGTGGCTGAACTGACCTTTTCTCCATTGCGTTGAATCGATTTCCCATTAGATTCCATTTCAAGCTGCTGCAAATAAGCTGCAAAATATTTGAGACGGCCATCATACGGTAAAACTGCATGGGTCTGGATATCCAGAAAATTATTGTTCCAAATACCTAACAATCCCATAAGGACTGGAATGTTTTGCTGAAATGGCGCGGATTGAAAATGCTGGTCTATCGCATAAGCGCCTGCTAACAGTTGCTTAAATCCGTCAACACCAATGGTCAGGGCAATTGGTAAACCAATACATGACCACAAGGAATAACGCCCCCCAACCCAATCCCAGAGCAACAGCTGTTTATCAGCAGCAATGCCCCACTCTGTCATCTTGTCAGGCTTAGTCGAAACCCCGATAAAATGATTTTGCAGAATCTTCTCATTTTGCCCCAATGCCTTTTCTAACCATTGACGCACGGTTTGTGCATTGGAAAGTGTATCAATAGTGCCAAATGATTTTGACGAGATAATAAATAAGGTTGTTTCAGGGCGGAGTTGATGCAGTAACTCAGAAAGCTGGCTCCCATCCATCGTTGAAACAAAATGTACAGTTAAAGGTTTGGCGGTTTTTACCTTAAAATCAGAAAGCGCATGCGTAACCATCAATGGGCCTAAATCAGACCCACCCACGCCAATATTGACGACATCCTGAATCACTTCACCTGTGGCACCTCGATACTGTCCAGCATGGATTTTTTCAACCAGGGCATTCATTCGCTCAAGTTGCAGATGAACATCTTGACAAGCCGAAGACACCACAGAACTTGACTTGGGTAAACGTAATGCCCAATGCATCGCTGCACGATGTTCTGTATAGTTAATCTGTTCAGATGAGAATAACCTTTTGATCCATTGGTGTAAATCTTGTGCCTGAGCCAGCTCTATTAAACTATTTAAGACATTCTGGTCAATGCGATGCTTACTAAAATCAAAAACGATTTGATCACATTCAACTGAGAAATGCTTAAATCTGGCAACATCGGCTTTAAACAACTCATTGAGATGAGCCTCTTTAAACTGTTTCTTTAAAGATAATAAATATTCCAATACTGAAGCCTGTTCCTTGACTGGAAAAGGCTGAATCTGCTTTATCATCATCAGCGTCCCACCCCCATATATGCAAAACCCTGCGCTTTTACATACTGTGGATCATAAATATTGCGACCATCCAAAATTAAAGGATGCCTCATCAACTGTTCAAGCTGCTTAAATTCTGGACTCCAGTATTGTTTCCAAGCCGTAAGTACACAAAGACCATGCACATTTTTTACCGCATCATACTGATTTTCACAAAGAATCAGATCGTCACGTTGACCATACATTAGCTTTATTTCATCTAAAGCTTGAGGATCATGAAGATGAACCGTTACCCCTTGCGCCCAGAGTGCTGCAAGCATTTGGTGAATAGGTGATTGCTGAATACTTGAGGTATTTTCTTTAAAAGAAGCACCCCAAATTGCAACAGATTTTCCCTGTAAATCCCCATGATAATAGTTCCAAAACTTACGGAACAAGATTTCTTTTTGTTGCTCATTAATTTGCCATACTTGTGCAAGCAATTGGCTTTTCACGCCTGTATTTGCAACTGTATTAGAGAGTGTCAGAATATCATGAGAAAAATTTTCACCGCCAAAACCAGCACCAGGGGCTAAGTAAGCTGAACCAATACGATTATCCGCTGCCATACCCTGACGTACTAATGCAATATCAATCCCAAGTTTCTCAGCAACCACAGCCAAATCATTGATATAACTGATCCGTGTTGCCAACATGCCTGAGATACTGAGTTTAGTAAACTCAGCATCTAGAATCGGCATAAATAGATATTGCTGCGCCAAAGGGAAAAAAGGGCGAAGTAATTCTTTGACTTTGGTCTGAACATTAGCTTGAGTACATCCCACGATCAACTGCTTAGCTTGGGTCAGACTCTGTAACGCATTTCCCTCTTGGATGGTATCTGGTAAATAGACCCAGTCATCTTCAGAAAGGATTTGTTGAAAATGCTCAGTCCCATGTAAGCCAAAGGTGGATGCATTGATCATCAGTTTAGGATGAATAATCGGACGCTGTTTGAGTGATGCTAACAGTTGAAAAACTTGTTGTTCTTGAGTTTGATTAAAACTAAATAAGTAGGCATCAATGTCTAAAGGAATACCATCCAAATCACGATAAATCAGAAATCCACTACAGAGTTGTTTTTCTAGTAAGTGACTGACGTTTTCATCATGAAAAGAATATTGCTGACCATTTTCACTTGGGCTGAGGTGGGAACACCAATATACAAAATGTCCAGATTCAGACAATAATGCAGACATCACGCCTGCATATAATGTATTGCCAAAGATTGCAACTTTCATAACTACATACCCTAAAACTATAGGGCTAATTCTTGAATTAAGCCCTTAAACTCTGCACCCAATTTTGGATGCTCGATACCATAGTGTAATACAGCTTTTAAATATCCAAGCTTACTACCACAATCAAAGGTTTGTCCCTTCATACGGTAGGCTTCCACAGTTTCTGATCGCTGCAATGCTGCAATCGCATCAGTAAGCTGAATTTCATTCCCTGCCCCACGGGGTGTATCTGCTAATAGCCCCATAATCTGAGCGGGTAAAATATAACGTCCCACCACCGATAAATTTGAAGGAGCTGTGCCGACAGCAGGCTTTTCAACAATTCCCTGCATCGTGATACTTTCACCTTCGTTCGGTATAACTGCAACATCCACAATACCATATTGATCGACTAGATGATCAGGCACTGCTTCTACCATGATTTGTGCTGCTTGCGACTGTTCAAAACGCTGAATCATGAGTGACAAATCATTATCACAGCTTTGATTCTTGACCAGTACATCAGGCAATAACACCGCAAAAGCTTCATCGCCCACGATATCTTTCGCACAAAGTACAGCATGCCCCAGACCTAATGGTTGTGGTTGGCGTACACTTACGACACTGATATGTTTAGGTAATATATCGGTAATTTCTTTCAATAAATCAAATTTCTTTTTTTGTTCCAGCGTCGTTTCAAGCTCGAAATTTCGATCAAAATAATTTTCAATAGATGCCTTAGATGAATGCGTGACTAAGATGATCTGTTCAATCCCTGCATCGACGGCCTCTCGAACAACATACTCAATCGCGGGGCGATCTACAACAGTCACCATTTCTTTAGGAATCGATTTACTGGCTGGCAAGAAACGTGTACCTAACCCTGCAACAGGCAAAATTGCTTTTTTGATCATAGATTTTCTCTAATTAATTTACTCGAACTTCGCCACTACGTTTATAGCCATCAACATAATGTTCTAACTGGGTTAAGGCCCAATTTATATCTTGCTCAACAGCAGTCATCTGGTTGATTTTACTGAATACCGATTGAATTTCGTATAATGGAAAATGTTTTTCAAAAGAACGTAAAATACGAGTATGCTCTGTGTATTCAGTATTATCCTGATCAATCAATAGCTCCTCGTAAAGCTTCTCGCCAGGTCTTAAACCGCTATAAGCAATTTCGATATCGCCATCAGTTTCCCCAGTTTCCCGAACTCTCAAACCACTCAGTTTAATCATTTGTCGTGCTAAATCTTGGATACGTACTGGTTCACCCATATCTAAGAGAAAAACATCACCACCTGATCCTAGAGCACCAGCCTGAATAACCAACTGAGAAGCTTCTGGAATCGTCATAAAATAACGAGTGACTTCTGGATGAGTTACCGTAATAGGCCCACCCTTTGCAATTTGTTGCTTAAACAGAGGGACTACTGATCCTGATGAACCGAGCACATTACCAAATCGAACAATACTAATTTGTGTATGAGGCTTAGTTTCAGCAACAGCTTGACAATAAAGCTCAGCCATACGCTTGGAAGCGCCCATTACATTAGTTGGTCGAACTGCTTTATCTGTAGAAATAAGGACAAAGGTTTCAACGCCTTTTTTGACAGCAGCATTAAGGCTATTTGCAGTGCCAATTGCATTATTTTTTAGACCTGCAATTGGATTACACTCCACCAAAGGAACATGTTTATAGGCAGCAGCATGATAAACCGTTTGCACTTGATACTGCTCTATAATTCGTTCCAGTTTTTGTTGGTCCTGAACAGTTCCCAATATCGGAACAATTTCACAACTAGCAGCTTGTCTTAGCTCTTTATCAATATCATATAAAGCAAATTCTGTTAGCTCATAGAGCACTAACATTTTAGGTTGATTCTTTATAATTTGGCGACATAGTTCTGAACCAATCGATCCACCTGCTCCAGTCACCATCACAATTTTATTCTGTATATTTTTAGATAGTAAGTGCGCGATCGGTGGAACTGGATCTCGACCAAGTAAATCAATAATATCAACTTCTTGAATATCGGAAACTCGTATTTCACCATCAACTAATTGGGTAAGTCCAGGAAGTTCGGTAATTTTTAAATGAGCTGATTCAAACTGCTGAATAATTTCAGTTTTACGAACTCGACCAACAGATGGAATGGCTAATAAAATCTCATCAACGCGTTCTTTGCTAAATCTCTGTAATGCTTTTTCTACAGAGTAAACTCGTAGTCCTTCAACAATTTGACCTTGCAATGAAGTATGATCATCAATAAAAAAAACAGGTAAATGATCATCCGAACGATTTAATGCAGCTGCGATCTGTTGTCCCGCATCCCCTGCTCCATATATGGCGATTCTCTTGCGACCTATGTCTGAATAGAATGATGCTTTGATAATGAAACGAATAGAAGCACGGCTAACCCATACCCACGTAAACATCATAAATCCGAACATAAATGGGATAGACATCGGAATATATGCATGGGTAAAACTGCTCAGACCATACAAAGCAATCATCGTCAGCGCCACAGCAAGAGCTAATTTAACGATAAAAACTTCATTGAATGTTCTGACAATAAAGTGATAGACGCCAGTAATGACTAAACTAACAATAGCAATCAAACTCACCAACAGGACACCATGTTCAATGCCTGGGATAACTTGTGCACCTAAATCAAATAATCGAATGACATAACAGAGCCATAAGATCACTGGAATAGCTAAAGCATCCAGAAAAACAAGGAAAGTTTGCTTAAGTAGCCTTGGTGCTGAGGCGAATTGATGAATAGGGTCTGTTGACATTTGTTGATTAAAAAAATAGCGAGATAGTAAAATTAAATCGCCAAACCCAATTTTACACTCGCTATGCCTCGAACAATGCTAAATGATCAACACTGGT
>NZ_JBPKBJ010000072.1:0-16233 GCF_051390655.1 Acinetobacter sp. P1(2025) | reverse complement strand
TAAACACATGGCACAAGAAGGATGGAGTGTTCAGCGTTTACTGAGAATTATTCAGGTCAATTTATTTGAAAGGAAACTTTTAAGGTCACTCTTTGTGCCTGATAAAAAATGGCGAAAACAAGAAGAACCTCAATTGAGGTTCTTCTTGTGATATTTGTGGGACAGCAGTGGTATAAACTCGCTTTTTTGAAGGCAAGCAAATTAAGCAGATTGTAAAACTTTTAAATCTTCCAATACTTGTTCAGCATGTCCTGCAGCTTTAACTTTACGATAGCTTTTCACCAATTGCTTATTGTGAAAAATAAAGGTTGAACGTTCGATGCCCATGACTTGTTTGCCATACATATTTTTTTCTTTAATGACATCAAAATGTTTACATAAGATTTCTTGTCGATCACTAATCAGATTGAAATTAAGTGATTGCTTTTCAGTGAAGTTCTGGTGAGATTTAACAGAATCACGTGAGACACCGATAATTTGACAGTTTAAAGCTGCAAACTGATCTTTTAAACATGAAAAACCGATCGCCTGAGTTGTACAGCCAGGTGTGGAATCTTTAGGGTAAAAATATAAAACTAACCATTCACTTTCGATTTGTGTCAGGTTAAGTTCACCTTCAGTTGTCGGGAAGCTTTGATCAGGTAATTGAATATTCTCAGACATGTCTCATCCTTCAATAAAGGTTATGGTTGATCTAGTTCAAGTGGTAAAAATGCATATTCTTCATGATAAACAATTTCACCGTGACGTATAGGAATTGCTTTGTTAAAAATCGGACCATTGATCACTGTGGTGTGAAATTCACCACCTTCGCCACATGGATCAATGCCGCGATCTTCCAGTTCTTGGATATATTCCAAAGTAAGTGTTTTACCTAAATCTTCAACGCGCATCCCCAATTTGAGGTTGACAGTAACAATAACACTGTGAAAACCAAGTGAAATAAATTCCTCAACGACTTGTTTGTGCGGTCTTAACCAAAGTGGCATACCTAACTTGAGCCCGACCTGTTGAGTGACTTTATCGTGCCAGCAGCCATGCTGTGGCATGTCGAGATCGCCAGTAACGAGTACTTCAGCTCCATGAGCTTTAGCCTGATGAAGTAAATCAATAAACTTACTTTCATAATCAGACCAACTCGATGAAGTCATATAAACAGGTAAACCTATCGCATCAGCTTGAGCACGAATGATATCGAGGGGCATTGCGTGCGAACGTGATCGTTGTCCTTGTTCCTCTAACATCACAATTAAGCCTAACACCGTCCCTTTATGCATAGCATGGTACAAGGCGAGAGAACTATCTTTGCCTCCACTGAACGAAACGATTGATCGTCGATTTTCAGCATTGGTTTTCCATTGATCGTGCATGAATTTAGTCAATTTCTTTAGGTGATTCAAATATTAACAGAACTAAAAAAAGCCTGCATAAATGCAGGCTTTAATCTGAACCATACAAGCTTACTTTTTAGGAGCTTGTTGCTGAGCAGCTTTCATTGCTTCTTCAGTTAATTTTTCTAACTTAGATACCAAAGGGGCGCCTAAGCAAGCTTGTAAATCTTTATTTTGCTGTTGGACAAACGCTAAAGAACTAGGGCTTTTCTTGGCATTAATTGCGCTTTGAATTTCCCATTTTTGTGCTTCAGTTACTTTACCTTGTGCATCAATTTGGCAACTACAGAATTTACTTACTTCAGCAGAGTTTAGTTTCCCACCTTTAGCTGTTTGATCTTTACATACGTTGACTAATGCAGATTTTACATTGGTACTTTTATATGCTGCTTGTAATGGATTATCAGCTGCATGAGATGCTGTAGCAAAAAGAGCCGCAGCTGACATCATTGTTGAAAGAATAATATTTGATTTAGAAAACTTCATATAATGTACCTAATTTTTACCTTATATCGTTTATTCCGCATAGCGCGTAGGATCCGCGACACCTGCTTCGATAAAACCTTGCTGACGTAAACGACAACTGTCGCATTTGCCACATGCACGTCCTTGAGCATCTGCCTGATAGCAGGATACCGTTTGGCTATAGTCTACGCCATGTTCGATGCCTAAGCGTATAATATTCGCTTTGGATAAATGTAACAGAGGTGTTTCAATTTTAAGAGGTTTTCCTTCAACACCAGCTTTTGTTGCAAGTCTTGCAAGATTGGCAAAAGCGTCAATAAATTCTGGGCGACAATCTGGATATCCTGAATAATCAACAGCATTTACACCAATAACAATGGCTTCAGCGTCAAATACCTCGGCTGCTGCAAGAGCATAGGATAGAAAAATTGTGTTACGTGCTGGAACATAAGTTACAGGAATACCTTCTTGTAATTGTTCAGGTACATCAATGTTATGATCTGTAAGCGCGGAACCGCCTAAATTCCCCAAATCGATATTAATTACACGATGTTCAACGCCTGCTCGTTGTGCAAGTGCCTTAGCTGCATCAAGCTCAGTTGTAGAGCGCTGACCATACATAAAACTTAAAGCGATACAGTCATAGTTTGCTTGTGCCCAAGCGAGACATGTTGTCGAGTCTAAACCGCCAGACAATAATACGATGGCACGAGAACGCATATTATTTTCCATTATTCAACCTAAAATTATTCGTAGATGATTTGCCTCATTTGAGACAGTCACAAGATCATTAGCGACCAGATTCATCATTCCATAACAGCTTATGTAACTGTAATTGGAAGCGAACAGGGAGATGGTCATCTAAAATCCACTGAGCTAAATCACGTGCAAGAGCAGGCAGGGCAACAGCACCTTTTTCTACCGCGAAAGCAGGAGAGAACCATACTGTACTGACTTTATCTTGCAACTGGAAATTTTCCAGTTGTTGTTTAGACCATTCATAGTCGGCACGATTACAGATCACAAATTTAATCTGATCATGCTGTGTTAGATAGTCGAGATTGGTAAGTAAATTACGATGATCTTCATTAGACGTTGGTGTCTTTAGATCTAATACTTTCGAAACACGTGGATCAACTTTAGAAACATCTAAAGCTCCGCTTGTTTCAAGCGAAACGTCAAAACCGAGATCACACAAGCGTTGAAGTAATACAAGACAATTCGGTTGTGCAAGTGGTTCGCCACCAGTGACACATATATAAGGTGTTTTAAACTGGCTTGCTGTTTCAATGATATGTTCAAGTGATTGACGCTCGCCACCTTCAAAAGAGTACGTGGTATCACAATAGCTGCAACGAAGAGGGCAACCAGTTAAACGAATGAAGACAGTGGGTAAGCCAAATGTATTCGCTTCGCCTTGCAAAGAATAAAAAATCTCAGTGATACGCAAACCAGCAGCAGGATCAGAGACAGGAATTGCAGAGGAACGTAAGGAAGTCATAAAGAGTTACCACAAAATCAGCAAGCTATTAAAAAACAAAAGTCTCTACGATCAGTGATAATCGTAGAGACGAGGAGCAGTATAAGCTCCGTGGTATTACATCTTAGTCAGCACGTAATAAATCATTCAAACTTGTTTTAGCACGTGTTTTAGCATCAACTTTTTTCACGATGATTGCTGCGTAAAGGCTATAAGTTCCACATTTAGAAGGAAGGCTTCCCGCAACTACAACTGAACCAGCAGGTACGCGACCATAGTGAATTTCACCAGTTTCACGATCATAGATCTTAGTCGATTGACCGATGAATACACCCATAGAGATTACAGAGCCTTCACCAACAATTACGCCTTCTACAATTTCAGAACGCGCGCCGATGAAGCAGTTATCTTCAATAATCGTTGGGTTTGCTTGTAATGGCTCTAAAACACCGCCAATACCTACACCACCAGATAAATGTACATTTTTACCAATTTGCGCACATGAACCAACAGTTGCCCAAGTATCAACCATTGTGCCTTCATCAACATATGCACCGATGTTGACATAAGATGGCATCAAGATCACATTTTTAGCTTGGAAGCTACCACGACGAGCAACAGCTGGAGGAACTACGCGTACACCTGCTGCTTTAAATTGCTCTTCAGTCCAACCTGAGTATTTAGTTGCAACTTTGTCATAAAACTGTAGATCACAAGCTTCAATAGGCTGGTTGTCATTGAGTTTAAAAGAAAGTAAAACTGCTTTTTTTAACCATTGGTGAACAACCCACTCACCATCAATCTTTTCAGCCACACGAAGTGTACCGTTGTCTAAACCAGTTAATGCTTCTTCAACGGCTTGACGAATTTCTGTAGGGCAGTCCGTAGCTGAATAATTTGCACGGTCTTCAAATGCTTGCTCAATGATCGTAGAAAGCTGAGACATGATCTTCCTTCATCCAAAAAAATTTTGAAGATTTTACACTAAATTGAACCAAGAAGCTTTGAAAAAAGTCGTTACAATAAAGTGTTTTAAAATTAAGCAATAAAATTGTAATAAATTCGGATTTAATTGTTTTTTATCCATTATTTTGAAATATACAATTATTCTGAATTTGTATCAAAAAATAACAAAAAGTAATCAGTTTCTGTATAAAAAGATATCAATCATTCTTTTAAGATTTTATTACTGTAACAACTATACCTTAGATAAAAGTATTTTTTGAGGAGACTTCAATGAAAGCTTTGCGCGTTATTTTAGCTGCAGGTGCATTAACAGCGATTGCAGGTTCTGCTTTAGCAGCAGATGAACAAGTTGTGAAGGAATCAGGTTCTACGTTTCCTTCTTACTTAGCTCCAATGTCTGTTCGTGCTGAAGTAGGTACAACAGGTTATGGTGGTGCATTGTCTTATCGTGTGAATCCATACGTTGGCTTAAGCTTGGGTTATAACGGTGGTGATATTTCTTGGTCAGATGACATCAAAGTTGATGGTTCGACTTATGACCTTGATATGGAAAACAATAACACTTATTTAAATGCAGAAATTTTCCCATGGGGCACAAGTCAAAATAACTTTGTGAATTCCATGTATATCGCGGCAGGTGTTGCCTATTTAGATAACGATTATGACTTAAAACGTCGTGTTGGTTCTGGCGAGGAATTTAACGTCAATAATACTGATTATATTGCGACTAGTGATGTAAGCATCAATGGTAAAATGTCATATAAAAATGATATTGCACCTTATTTAGGTTTCGGTGTTGCACCAAAAATCTATAAAAACTTAGGTGTTTTTGGTGAAGTTGGCGCATTCTATACAGGTAATCCAACTGTACAGTTGACTTCAACAGGTACAGCGACGCAAGGTCCTGGTAAAGACTCACTTGCAACTTCTGTTTCTAAAGAAGAAGACAATATTGCCAATGATGGTAAATACGAATGGATGCCAGTGGCAAAAGTAGGTTTGAGCTACAAGTTCTAATCTATGTACGATAAAAAAACGAGCTGTAAAGCTCGTTTTTTCGTTTAAAGATCCTTTTTCCAGATATAAAAAATGGCTCTTAAAGAGCCATTTTTTATTCCTCAGGGTAAGCGACTTTTTTAAGTGCTTTAATATCGGTTTTAGGTGAGCAAAGCGAGATAAACTCATAACCATAACCACGTAGTAAATGGCCTTTTCTTACAGCAATCCACGTAGTGTTAGTACCAAAAATGTGAGTTTTTATTTGCTGTAAACGATAGTCACGTTCGGCATCATATGCGACATCATTGACGATCCCGACACCCATATTGAGTTCAACATAGGTTTTAATAACATCGGCATCTAACGCTGACATTACGATATCTGCATGCAAATGTGCATCTTCAAATGCTTTATCGATTTTAGAGCGACCTGTAAAACCTCCGTGATATGTAATCAACGGATACTCTGCTAAAAGATCGAGACTGATGTTGTCTAATTTCGTTAAAGGGTGGTCTTTAGGTGTAATAATACTGTGGTGCCATTCATAGTAAGGCACGCTTGCTAAGTTTTCCTCTGTGGTGAGAGATTCTGTCGCAATTCCAATATCAGCTTCACCTTGAAGTAGCATTTCAGCGATTTCAACAGGACTTGCTTGTTGTAAAACCAAATGCACTTTAGGAAAAAGCTTCTTAAATTGATTCACAATAGGAGGTAATACATAACGAGCTTGGGTGTGTGTCGTTGCAATTGTTAAAGTACCTTCATCAACTTTATTGAAATCGTCAGCAAGGCGTTTGATATTATCAGCATCAAATAACATGCGCTCGACAATACTCAATAAGGACTGTCCTGGTTCAGTGAGACCAAGTAATCGTTTACCTTTACGCACAAAAAGTTGTACGCCTAATTCATCTTCTAAATCTTTAATATGTTTACTGACACCAGATTGGGATGTATAAAGTGCCGCTGAAGCTTCAGTTAAATTAAAGTTTTGACGAACTGTTTCTCGAATAATTCTGAGTTGTTGGAAGTTCATAATCATTATTTCCGCATATAGGATGAGGAACGGCTAAAGTTCCATATGGGTAGTTTAGCCGTCATCAAGTATTATTTTAAGCAACTTGCGTTGTTGGGTCTGCAAATAAATGAAGTTGAGCTGCACTAATCCAGACGGTTTGGTTTGGTCTGAATTGATGCAAATTAGCTTCTTCTACACTTAGTAAAATTTCGATAGTACGCCCACTACGATCTTGTAATTCAGCGATCACTCTACCTGCAATCCAGACTTCACGTAAAAAAGTCGCTTGAACAGTATTCGGTTGAGGCTGCGCATGAATATGTAATTCATTTGGTCGAGCAAAAGCGATGACTTTTCCTTGCGGTGCTTGCAAATGATTTGGTAGTTGAATGCGATCATCTCCGATACGAATAATACCTTCATGATGTTCACCTTCAAAACGATTTGCTTGACCTAAGAAATCAAATACAAATGGTGTCGCTGGTTTTTCATAAACTTCACGAGGCGAACCAATTTGTTCTACATCCCCTTTATTCATGACAATGATTTGATCAGCAACTTCTAAAGCTTCCTCTTGGTCATGGGTTACAAAGATAGAGGTGATGTGCAATTCATCATGTAGTGTGCGTAACCAACGACGCAGTTCTTTACGAACTTTAGCATCCAAAGCACCAAAAGGTTCATCCAGTAATAAAACACGAGGTTCAACTGCTAGAGCACGTGCTAAAGCGATACGTTGACGTTGACCGCCCGATAGTTGCGCAGGGTAACGATCAGCTAAAAAGCCAAGTTGAACTAAATCAAGTAAACGCGTAACTCGTTTTTTAATTTCAGCTTCTGATGGACGTGTTGCACGTGGGCGAACACGTAAACCAAAAGCAATATTGTCATAGACGGTCATGTGGCGAAATAAAGCGTAATGTTGGAAAACGAAACCAACTTGTCGCTCACGCACATGAATGTCAGTTGCATCTTCACCTTCAAGCAATACTTGTCCGCCATCGGCTGATTCTAAACCTGCAATAATTCGCAAAAGCGTTGTTTTTCCGCAGCCCGATGGACCAAGTAAAGCTACTAGCTCGCCCTCTGGAAAATCTAAAGAGATATTTTTAAGCGCGTGGAATGCGCCAAAGTGTTTTTCAATATTTTTAACTTGAATACTCATTTGTACATTCCTCAGTGGCTAGATGGATTATGTTGATGTTCGTTGCTTTGGTCTTGGCGTATCTCTAACCAAGTTTTTAAAATCAAAGTGATGATTGCTAAGAATGCCAGTAAAGATGACACTGCAAATGCAGCACTGAAGGTATACTCGTTGTATAGAATTTCTACATGTAAAGGTAACGTGTTCGTTTCACCACGAATATGTCCTGAAACGACTGACACCGCGCCAAACTCACCCATTGCACGTGCATTACATAGAATCACACCATAGATCAAACCCCATTTAATATTTGGAAGTGTTACTTTCCAGAAAGTTTGCCAACCAGATGCACCAAGTACGATTGCAGCTTCTTCTTCTTCAGTACCTTGAGCTTCCATGAGCGGAATGAGTTCGCGTGCAACAAATGGAACAGTGATGAAAATAGTAGCTAAAACAATACCTGGAACGGCATATAGGATTTTGATGTCATTATCCATTAACCATCCGCCAACCCAACCTTGAGAGCCAAAAATTAAAACAATCATTAGACCTGCTATCACAGGTGAAACTGAGAATGGCATGTCGATAATGGTGGTCAAAATGGCTTTACCACGGAACTGGAACTTAGCTACCGCCCAAGCTGCTGCAACACCAAATACAACGTTAATCGGTACAGCAATCGCAGCAGTGATTAAGGTGAGCTTTACAGCCGATAGCGTATCTGAGTCAGTCAATGCGTTTACATAGACTTCTAGACCCTGTTTAAATGCTTCGACAAAAACCAAAATTAGGGGTAGAACCAAGCAACTTAAGAAAAAGATTAATGCGACAGTAATTAGACTATAACGAACCCATTTCGGTTCTCGAGTGGCATCTCTTGCTTGTAATTTGAGTGCCAAAGCATTGCTGTTTGTATTCAAACTCATTGTGCAACTCTCCCTGTACGACGGCTTGCCCATGCTTGAACTAAATTAATTAAAAATAAGATGGCAAATGAGAGAATGAGCATGACTACAGCGATCGTTGTTGCGCCTGCATAATCATATTCTTCCAAACGAGAAATGATCATGAGGGGAGCAATCTCTGTTTTATAAGGTTGATTGCCTGCAATAAAGATGACAGAGCCATATTCACCAACACCACGAGCAAATGCCAAAGCAAAGCCTGTCAGTAATGCTGGAAATAAAATTGGAAGTATGACTTTGGTAATGGTCTGCCAGCGATTTGCACCAAGTGCAGAAGCTGCTTCTTCTAACTCAGATTCAATATCGCTGAGAACTGGTTGTACTGTTCGAACAACAAAGGGTAATCCAATAAAAATCAGGGCAAGAGTAATACCAATAGGGGTATATGCAACTTGAATCCCTAACGGTTCCAAATATTGACCAATCCAACCTGTTGGAGCATATAAAGAAGTGAGTGCAATCCCTGCAACAGCTGTTGGTAGGGCAAAAGGTAAATCGACTAATGCATCGACAATTCTTTTACCTGGAAAACTATAGCGAACTAAGCACCATGCCAATAATAATCCAAAAATCACATTCACTAGCGCAGCAATCAATGCTGCACTGAAACTAAGTTGCAGTGACTTTAGGATTCGTTCTGAAGTTAAGATTTCCCATAAACCATCCCATCCGATTCCTAAAGATCGGATAAATACAGCAGATAAAGGAATAAGCACAATCAAAGATACATAAGCGAGAGTAAAGCCTAACGAGAGACCAAACCCTGGCAGCACTCGGGAACGCTGCGACATGACATTTCCTCAAAGAGAAATATTTGCTAAATAAGCAAATAAACGAAACTAAAATCAAAAAATACGGTGAAGATGGGGCTAGGCAAATTTCATATTAAAATTTGTGACCTTCATTAGAGCGGTAGGTAAGCTCTTTTTTTCAGGTAATAAATAATTCAGGATCTCAGGGAATGGACCAAACCCTGAAGCAACATTGATGTGGCCAACAGGTCCTAAATTAATTGGTGTTAATTTCCATGATTCTGCGAGCTGTATAGCATCGACATAACCAAGCCATGGATCATTCTCACTAATTAATAATGTCGTTGGCACATCAATACTGAGTCCATGAAAATATGCTTTATAGTCAGTTAGACTATGACGAGCGAAACCTGCTTCACCAAAACGTGCTGGATTTGCGGGTGCAACCAAAACTAAATTTTTTACTTGTACATTTAGTTCAGGGTGCTCGGCGAGAGCCGCTACACTGGTTAAGCATCCAAAACTATGAGCAACGATCTGAACAGGTTCATTAACGGATGAAACAGTTTTGACAAACTGATCAATCCATTCTTGCAAGACTGGACGATCCCAGTGTTTCTGTTGAACACGAGAACTAGACATGAGTTTTTGTTGTAGCCAAGACTGCCAGTGTTGAGCCTCGCTGCCATCTACACCAGGAACAATTACGGTATGAGTCATGTCTAATCTCCTTAGAATCCTTCCCAACCTTGCTTTATGAAAGTGAGGAAGTCCCTCTTAGAAAAAGTGGGACTTAGTTGGATTATTTACCTGTGCTATTGATCTTGACGATTTGGTCGAAAATTCCACCATTATCAAAATGGGTTTTTTGTACTTTTGCCCAACCACCAAATTCTTTATCGATTGTTACTAGTTTCAGTGGTTTGAATACGTTGCTGTATTTCTTTAATACGGCTGCATTGCGAGGACGATAGAAATTACGCGCTGCAATTTCTTGACCAGCAGGAGAGTACAAGTAATTCAAATATCCGCGTGCAATTTGGGCGTTACCTTTTTTCTGAGCATTTTTTTCTACTACGGCAACAGGTGGTTCAGCCAAAATAGAAAGAGACGGTGTGATGATTTCGAATTTACCTGGCTGCTCTCGAACGGCAAGGAAAGCTTCATTTTCCCAAGCCAACAACACATCACCGATACCACGTTCAGCAAATGTAGTTGTTGCGCCGCGTGCTCCCGAATCCAAAACTTTGGTTTGCTTATAAATTTGACGCACAAATTCTTGAGCTTTCGCGTCATTGCCGCCTTTTTGATGTTTTGCCCAAGCCCATGCACCTAAATAATTCCAGCGAGCACCACCAGAGGTCTTTGGATTTGGCGTGATGATTTCAACACCAGGTTTGACTAAATCACCCCAGTCTTTGATTTTCTTTGGGTTATCTTTTCGAACAAGGAATACAATCGTTGATGTATATGGCGTAGAGTTATTTGGTAATTTCTTTTGCCAGTCTGCTGGAAGTAATTTTGCATTTTCAGCAATTTCATCAATATCAGCAGCAAGTGCTAGTGTTACGACATCAGCATTTAAACCATCAATGACAGCACGTGCTTGTTTGCCTGAGCCGCCGTGTGATTGTTTGAAGTCAATATCTTGTCCTGTGCGCTGTTTCCAGTAAGCACCAAATTGTTTATTGAAATCTGTATAGAGTTCACGTGTTGGATCATAAGACACATTTAAAAACTCTTGCGCAGCAAAAGAAGAAACTGAAAGTAATGCAGCAATTACACCGACTTTGACCTGAGATAAACGCATGGAGACCCCTCAAAAATTAAATCATTGTTTGGAATATGTACGCAGGATAACTGCAGTTTTTTTGCAAAAAAAATAATTAAAATCGAATTTGATATGAAAAATTAAGAAATACATAAAAGAGATAAGTTATGCTGAATAACTGATAAATAAGAAATTTTTATTTTATGAGTGAAGTTGTTATAATTATTTAAAATCAATAAGTTATTAAACTTAATAGCTTCTATGAATGTATCCTAAAGGATCTTTAACTTATGCAATGCTATAAAAATGGGCAGTTGATTGATTCAATTCCTTTATTGGATCGTGCGTTTCACTACGGTGATGGGTGTTTTACAACAGCAAGATTGGTGCACGGAGGCATGGAATTAAAAGAACTACATATTGCTCGTTTGAATTATGCTTGCAAAAATTTAAGTTTGGATGCTGATTTATCTTTTATAGAACAAGCACTAGATCAATTGTCACAACATGAAAAAAACTTGAATGGTACGTTGAAGGTTGTTATCAGTCGGGGAGAAGGTGATCGAGGATACAGTCTTCCTTTACACCCAGCCGATGTATATGTGTGGTTTTATCCTAAACAATGGCAACATTTAGAGCCTGAATGGATTGAAAGTGGTTTACTGAATCATGCTATAGGTTTGCATATGCCTCATTTGGTTGGTTTGAAGACTTTGAATCGACTAGAGCAAGTTGTGTTGAAGCAAGAAGCAGATCAGCGAGGTTGGCTAGAAGCATTAGTTACGGACGTGCAAGGGTATATTGTTGAAGGTGTAAGCAGTAATTGTTTTATTCGTATAAATGATCAATGGATTACTCCAGAACTTCGCTATAATGGCGTGCACGGTGTAATGCGTGCGCACATTCTATCTCGTATGCAACAAAATCATATTTCATGTGAACAACGTTGTATTGAAATGGATCAGATCGCGCATATCCAGAACATATTTTTCTGTAATGCTTTGCATCCGATGAAAGCTGTAGTTCGATTTCAAGGTCGAACAATGCAGCAGCAACCTTATCTTGATTTATTTAATTCTTTAAAACTTAGCCAGATTGACTAAATATGCCGAAACCTCCGAATCCAAGCAAGACTAAGAAAAAGCCTAAAGCCAAATCACAAGCTCAGTTTTCTATTAAGTTTTTTATCATTGCAGTCATCGCTTTTTTGATTGTGATCTTTGGTGTTTTCTGGTCAAGTTTATTCAAGAATTATCCTGTTCAAAACAAAAAACAGCTTTTGGTCATTTCTTCTGGAGATACCTATTCTGGTTTTATTGACCGTTTAGCTGAAGAAAATAAAGTGAATTTTCCGATTCTTTTGAAACTCTATCAAAAGTTTATGATTCATGACACGATGAAAGCAGGTGTTTATGAAGTCACGCAAGGTATGAGTGTTCGTCAAGTTTTGGAAATGTTATCCAATGCTGAAAATGCTCAAATGAATCGAATTTTAGTGATAGAAGGCACGACATTTAAGCAATTGATTAACAACCTCAAAAAAGATTCGAATGTCACTAAAACAATATTGGATTTACCTCAGGATCAATTATTAAAAGAACTTGATATTCCTTATTCACATCCTGAAGGCTTGTTTGCACCAGATACATATTTCTTTGCCAAAGGCGAAACTGATAGAAAAATCTTAATAGATTTATATCATCGTCAAATGAAGTCTTTAGATGAAGCTTGGGCGAATAAAGCAGCCAATCTTCCTTATAAAGATAAATATGAAGCATTAATTATGGCTTCAATTATTGAAAAAGAAACCAGTTTAGATCGTGAGCTAGAGCAAGTTTCAGGTGTTTTTGTGCGTCGTTTAAAAATTGGTATGCGCTTACAAACCGATCCAACTGTAATTTATGGTATGGGGGATCGTTACACAGGTAATATCACACGTAATGATTTAAGGACACCAACCGCATATAACACTTATACAATTAATGGTTTACCACCAACCCCAATTGCGTTACCAAGCAAAAAAGCGATTGAAGCAGCGATGCATCCAGACGATTCAAAAAATATTTATTTCGTCGCAACAGGAAATGGTGGACATAAATTTAGTGCTTCTCTAGCAGAGCATAATCGTGCAGTACAAGATTACTTGTCTGTACTCCGTTCAAAGAAAAATCAAGGTGAATGATGTTTATTAGTTTTGAAGGTACGGAAGGTGTAGGGAAAACCACTCTGATTCGTAAAATTCATCAGTACTTTGAACAGCAAGGTAAGGAAGTTGTACTGACCCGTGAGCCTGGTGGCACACCATTAGCAGAACAGATTCGTACATTATTATTGGCAGTAAATCATGATGAGCAAATGAGCCATGATACAGAGCTATTACTGATTTATGCTGCACGAGCTCAACATTTACAACAAGTGATTTTACCTGCATTAGCGGCGGGAAAAATTGTGTTGAGTGATCGTTTTACTGATGCCAGCTTTGCTTATCAGTGTGCTGGGCGTGGTTTAAGTCATGAAAAGCTGCAATTGTTAAATCAAACTTTTGTGGCAAAAATGCCAAATATTACCTTTTGGTTGGATGCACCGATTGAGTTGGGCATGACTCGTGCTCGAGAGCGTGGAGCCCTAGATCGTTTTGAGCAAGAGAAATTAAGTTTTTTTGCTAAGGTACGTGCTGGTTATGAGACTTTGTGGCAAGCAGAGCCTGAACGGATCAAGCGTTTGGATGCAACACAAAATGAGGATGTTGTATTTGAAGAAGCATTGCAGTATTTGAAGTAAAAACGGTTATATACTCAACCTGCATTGTCGAAAAGTTTGGATGATGTTTTGGTTTTATTTCTTATGTCTTACTTTTCAAGGATGAAAAGTAACAAAAATCCTTTGTTGAGCTGACGGTACATCCTTGATACCGCAGCTCAACGGGCGACATCCATGTCGCCTACCTCGATAGTAAATAATAACTATAAGTTATCTTGAGAATATCAAAAAACTTGAAAGTATCACTCATTCACCAATGGCTGTTCCACCTTAAAGTTCGGTGGGGTTAACACGGTCTTACGAATTTCGTTTGAAAGCTCTGGGTAATCAAGCGTGTAATGCAAACCACGAGATTCCTTACGTTCCATCGCACAACGTACAATCATTTCAGAAACCAAAACGAGGTTACGAAACTCAATCAAGTTATTACTGACACGATAATTTTGATAATACTCGTTGATTTCACGTTTTAACATTTCAATACGATTCAAAGCGCGCTGTAAACGCTTGTTGATATGCAAAATTCCACAAGGTTCTGCGTAGTTCCCTCCATGTTGGAATATCCGTGAATTAAAAACCTGTATTAAAATTCTTCCTTCGTTAATAAATTTCAGCTATATTTCGCTGCAATAATTCCAAAGGGTATTATTGTATAAAATATAAGTAAATATTAAGAAATTAAAATAAAATCAATAAATCAATTGTGTATTTTAGTTATCAATATTTACTTTATTCTCACTATAAAATTAGATACAGTTACAAGTTTAATAGGAAAATTAAAATGAACTATTTAAATGTTTTAAGAAAATTACCATTAGTAATAGCACTCAGTATAGGGCTGGCTGCATGTAATGAAGAAGACACTGCAAAAAATGATGTAGAGCAGCCTTTACCGACACCATCAGCAAATGTTTCTTTACAGGTTTTTGACAATACGACTGGGGCGCAGATTTCTACTGCGCAGATAAGTGTCGTAGGTAATAGCAGTGTTACAGCAAATACAAATGCCGAAGGTAAAGCGCAACTGCAAAAACTGGGTATTGGACGCTCAGTTATTAAAATTAGTAAAGCTGGATATGCTGACCAATTTATTACAGTTGATCTTACAGATAAGCAAGAGTTGACAGGTGTTGTAATTCAGTTGATTCCTTTCCAATTAGGTGGTTCAGTTTCAGCTGTAACAGGGGGAACGATTAATTTGACTACAAGTACAGCTCAAGTGGTTATTCCACCGAATAGCCTACGTCGTACGGACGGTCAAGCCATTCAAGGCGATGTAAAGGTCAATATCGCGTTAATTAATACTGCACAAGATATCCGCAATATGCCAGGCGATTTGGCAACACAAGTCAATAACTCAAGAGCTCCACTAGAAAGTTTCGGGGCGATGGTGATTGATTTAAGAGATAGTACTGGTGCAAAAGTTGAATTAATCGCAAATCAATTGGCAAATATTCGCATTCCATTGATGGCACGAGGCATCGCCCCTACGACCATCCCATTATATTATTTTGACCCGATCCGCGGCTATTGGTTACAAGATGGCTCCCGTACTTTAACTTTACAGGAAGATGTAAATGGCAACCGCTTCTATGCAGGGGCATCAAGTACCTTAAATACAGTCAATGCAGATATTCCATATCAAACGACGAACGTTGCAGGCTGTTTGGCTGATTCGACAGGGAAACGGGTTGCGAATGCGCAAATCTTGTTAGAAGGGAAAGATTATTCTGGCTATAGCGTTGCAAGAACCAATAGTACGGGAGAATTTAGTGTTCAAGCAAAACAAAATTCGACCGTGTTGATTAATGGTCAGTCGAGTACTTTACGCAGTAATACAGTTGAGCGTACGGTACTTGCTGCCAATACGACCTTAAATGAATGTTTAGTTTTAAGTGAATCGAATCAAAACGTCACTGTAAGATTATCATGGGGTGAAGAACCAGAAGACATTGATTCTCACATGATTGCACCTGATGGAAGTCATATTTCATTTGAAGATCAGGGCGCACTTTTACAACATCCTTTCGTCAATTTAGATGTTGATGATACACAAAGTTATGGCCCAGAAATCGTGACTTTAAGTAAGTTAATGGTGGGTGAGTATCATTATTTTGTGCATAATTATTCAGAAACTTCGAATCCTGGGATATTTGGCTCACCAATCAAAATTGAATTGAACTATCCATTAGGAACTCAAATTTTTACACCTATTACAGGTTCTAGTGAAAGTTTATATTGGAGCGCATTTAAAATTCGAGTTGCTGATAATTGTGCAATTACAGTAATACCGACTAAACAATGGTTGAACACTGAGCCGACAGTTACACCAGTCGCAATTAAATATTGTTCTAAATAATGTATGAGCGCAATATCCCGCTACGAGTTAGCGGGATATTGCATTTTTATTGAATAGACCTCTTGCAAAAATCATTTTTCAACCAACTCCATGTTGTAAATTGCAGCAATTAAATTCAGACGTAAACCCATGCGTTTACGCCTATTTCGATAACGTGTAGCCA
>NZ_JBPKBJ010000071.1:0-16846 GCF_051390655.1 Acinetobacter sp. P1(2025) | reverse complement strand
CAAGATACGATAAGCTAAAACGTAACTATCAAAGCGCTGTTGCTTTAGCTTGTATATTTATATGGTTGCCTCTTTAGCTCAATTTATCGGCTGTAAATGTCAACACACCCTAAATATTTGAAATGTTTCATCCTTCCATATCAATGCTGCATGATGAACATATAACAACAGAGATAAACTATGGCTGAACTCATGAATTATTCGATACAAAATACATCATTCAGCCAACTTATGATGATTTTTGCAGTGTCTTTGGGCTGTGGATTATTGATTGGTTTAGAGCGTGAACGCAGTAAAAGTAGACATAAAACTAAAACATTTGCTGGTTTTCGAACTTTTGCAATCACCTCACTTTTAGGTACGTTGTGTTTTTTATTTAACTTAGAAATTGGAATCACGGGGGCAATTCTAGTCGGTGCAATTAGTATTGCATCGCTACGTAATCAACAAGATGATCCAGGGGTTACAACAGAACTTGCCTTTATCATGACCTATTTTATAGGTGCAGTATGTATTTGGAATATCAATTTAGCGGCAGGTCTTGCTGTCACTTTGACTATACTACTCTTTGCCAAAGAAACATTACATGGATTAGCTAATCAATGGATTAGCGAGACTGAATTAAGGGATGGTGTTTTATTATTGGCACTTATTCTTATTGGATTACCTTTAGCACCTGATAAAGCGTATTGGGGACCCGTTTTAAATCCTTATACGATTCTCAAGTTACTCAGCTTGATTTTGTTGGTTCAAGCGTTAGCTCATTTTGCCAAACGCGTGTTATCTTCTAGAAATGCGATCGTGTTTTCCTCCTTAGCTTCAGGCTTTGTATCAAGTACTGCAACTGTCGCAAACTTAGGTATGGAAGTTCGTAATAATCATGCCGACCCTAAAATCAATGCAGGTGCTGCGCTCATGTCATGCGTTGCAACTTTAGTTCAAATGCTGATTATCGTCGCTAGTATCAGCATGGCATGGTTAGAGCTTCTTTTAATACCCAGTTTAATTTCGACCTTATTACTATTTGCATGGTCTATTTACCTGTTGCTTAAATCTACTAAAAATGAGCTAAGTCAAAAAACTGATGAAAGTCGTATGTTTAGTTTTAAAAATGCGATTGTCATTACAGTAGCATTATCCACCATACAAGCAGCAGTCTATGGCTTAAATTTATGGTTAGGTAATAGCGGACTTATTATTGGAACATTCATAGCCTCTTTATTTGAAATTCATGCGGCAATTGCTGCGATTGTCGTCCAAGGCGATCCAAATACGGCTCAGGCAACGCCATTGCTAATTGCTTTAATGGTTGGTCTATGTGCCCACGCGATATCAAAAAGTATTAATGCTGGACTTACAGGCGGTTATAAATATGCACTTGCATTCGTTCCAGCACAGATTCTTCATATGGCTATTTTAGTTATTTTAGTTTGGGTATCCCGCTGATAAATATAATAGCCAAAGCTGACATTAAAGTTTCACAATTTCGATGGTATTCGCTATGACTTTGAAGTTTACATCGAATTGGGAAAACTTCATTTTATAAATCCGTTCAGCATCCTCATGATATGCAGGTCTTGGGTCCAAAGCCAATACTTGCTCCATTTCATTAAATATGCGAATAGGTATTTGGTCTTTTTGGATAAATTGTTGTCGTTGATGCAATGCCATCTCACTCCAAACAACTTGCTTACGCTGAGGCTCTGCTTGAGCATATCCACTTAATGCATTTGCAATAGAATCTGAATATTGAATATAAGGTTTAATGTCTACAATCGGCGTACCATCTAACAAATCTGCACCTGTAACATAAATTCGAACACGATCTGATAACTTTTCAATACGCAAGAATTGCACTACAGATAGTCCAATCGGAGATGGTCTGTACATACTTCTTGTGGCAAAGACACCAATTTTTTGATTACCACCTAATCTAGGTGGTCGAACTTGTGCTCGAAATTTATGTCCAGCATCAGTGTTGTTTGCTTGATGCTTATTGTCATGGAACTGCCAAAGTAGCCATAAATGACTAAATTCATCTATCCCTTCAAAAGCCAATATATCGTTATAAGGCTCGATCATTTCGATATATGACTCCACCTGAACCAAATTTGGTTGTCGTGGAATGCCAAATTTTTCACGATAAGGTGAATGCATATAACCAATGATCGGAATTGTAACAACGGGATTCATCACTTTTTCTTATAAAGACAATTAAATATATTCAGTTTATAGAGAATGATTTTAGATTAGAATAGCAATCTGTTTCTTTTAACTGTGATCGAGACCTTTAATGGCTGCTTTTAACGTTGAACGCATTACTCATGTTCACCACTGGAATGACACGCTTTTCAGTTTTAAAACTACACGCGATACAAGCTTACGTTTTAAAAATGGTCAGTTTGTAATGATCGGACTTGAAGTGAATGGTAAGCCTTTAATGCGTGCTTATTCGATTGCGAGTGCGAATTATGAAGAAGAATTAGAATTCTTCTCGATTAAAGTACCTGATGGTCCTTTAACTTCTATTTTACAAAAAGTTCAGGTTGGTGACGAAATCCTTATTTCAAAAAAACCAACAGGTACTTTAGTACATGATGATTTATTGCCTGGTAAAAATTTATACCTTTTATCTTCTGGTACTGGTTTAGCACCTTTCCTTTCACTTATTCGTGATCCTGAAACTTATGAAAAGTTTGAGAAAGTGATCGTTGTACACGGTACACGTTATATTTCTGAACTTGCATATCAAGATTTGATTCTTAATGAGCTTCCAAATCATGAGTTTTTCGAAGAGCTAGGAATCAAAGATAAACTCGTATATTACCCTACAGTTACACGTGAACCATTCCATACACAAGGTCGTGTGACTACTGCTATTGAAACAGGTCAATTATTTGAAAAAATTGGTTTGCCACGTTTCAATCGTGAAACTGACCGTGCAATGTTATGTGGTAGCCCTGCTTTCTTGAAAGATGTAGCTGCACTTTTAGATGAACATGGTCTCGTTGAATCACCACGTATGGGTGTAATGGGTGATTATGTAATCGAACGTGCTTTCGTAGAAAAATAATACCTATGCATTAATAAAAAAGCCGAGGAAGATATCCCCGGCTTTTTTATTATTAAATCTTATTAATAGCTTATTTAGTGATCTTTAATAATATTATTTAGAGCAATAAAACTATTTATTAAGCAGCTTCTAAAGAAATTAATCGCTCAATATAATACCAACACTCTTCAATTTGAACATGATCTTGATTTACCTTTGCAAGTGTCGTCATCCCATCAAGAATATTGATATACATCGTAGTTAACACATGAGGTTGAAATACTTTTGCCTTTTCAAATAGATCTTCAACTAAATTCATTAACCAATTTCTATAATCGACAATTGGACCAATAATAGATGGGTATTGTTGTAAAATTTCCAATGAAGCCTTTTGAAACATACAACCATGGAAATCATCCGAGTTAAACCATGACACATGCCAAAAATATACTGCTTTAATTTTTCCTAAATAATCACCCTCATCAATCTGATTTAATTGTTGCTCAATCGCTTGCTGAATGCTTTTATTTCTTCTAGATAGACACTCTTCGATTAGACTCTCTTTAGATGGGAAATACTTGTAGAAAGTCATCTTAGCGACGCCTGACTCACTGATAATTCGATCAATTCCTATAGAACTATAGTTATGACGGTTAAATAAATTCAGTGCCGTTGTAATAATATCTTCTTTTTTTGACATTTTATTATCCTTTAGAATTTTATCAAAAAACTTAATGTATTATTTAGACATAGTAAATGCTGGATAATTCTGGCTACTATGCTTATTCATATTATTTTAAGAGCATTATCGAAAATATGGAAACTTTTCTTAAACAACTCATGATTAAGTTAAGCAAAAAAGTAGGAATACACAAGATAATTTGTAAAAAAATTTTTCTTATAAATAAAACAGTCATTATTGTGTGCATTAAATCACTTTTTTACAATAATAAATTAGCTAATTAAGTACATCCCTTAGTTTTCAAAAACGAGAATCAATTGCTTTCAAAAAAAAATCGTCTTATATTTTATTAATCCAATAAAAAGATTTTTGGTTGAACTAAAAGATATATTTATAAGCGACCAAAAGAAATCGGCAATATATAATTGGAAAAAGCAATAATATTAATTCATTGAGTAGAAGACTATGCCAAAAAAATTTGAAGATTTTGATAACCCAAGACAGAAAGCTATAGACGGAATGAAAAATAGTATTTCTGAGGATTTATGGAATAAGAACGTGCAGTTTCTCAAAACTTTGCGCGAAGAGATTTCACAACATCCTGTGTCTAAACACCCTGCAATTCAGCTATTAAATGATGGCTCAATTGATAAAGAAACCTTAAAACATATTCATCTTGAATACCGACATGCCATAGTGCAAGTATTTACAGATGCTTTATTGATGGCTCAATTCCAAACCAAACAACTCGAACCTCGCCTGAAATCAGGTTCAAAGATGTATGCCCGCTTCTTACTCAACCTCAATGTCTTAGATGAGTATGGCTATCGTCCGGCCTTAGATATCAATGGATACTATGCTGGTAATCCTGATTATGCACACTATCCTTTATTTGAAGATGTACTCGATGATTTCGAATTAACACAAGCAGAGCGCAACAATTATCAGCCCTCGATTATTGCTCAACAAGTGAAGAACTATCTTGAATATGCTTTCGATCGTTATGAAGCCGTAACAGCGTTATTGGCTGTTGCAGAAGAAGAAGTTATTCTTTTTAGTCCTGCCTTGCGTCAAGCAACTAAAGCTGTAGGCTTTAACGTTGATAGTGGTTACTACTATGTGCATGGTGTTTCACAAGATGAAGCTGCTGACGATGACCATGAGGATGATCTCTGGTTTGTTCTAGCTCAAGCCTGTGTAGAATCTGACTATCCTTATATCCGACAAATTTGTTTAGAATATTGTGATTTATGGCAACAATTCTGGGATGAACAAATTGCAACTTATCAATTTGAATCGTTTAGAAAACTTGCATAATTTTCTTCTTAATAATAAGGTCATCTCCAAATCAAGGATTAAGATGACCTTAAAATTTTCGTTCGATTAATCAATACTGATATAAATAAGATCAACTGCTAAAAACTTTCGCCAATCATAGTGAGCTTGAAGCGAATCTTTTTTGTGTTTCTGAATGATTCTGCCTTTTAACAGCGAAGTTTACATAAGCTGTCAAACTTGTAGCCAATTGCGTTACAATTCAAGTTTTATTACCTTTCAATCCAATGTTTGCACACTTCGATTTCAATCTTCTAGTTTTGCTGATCTTATTAGGATTTGGTGTTTTCAGTCAAAATACGGCTGTTATTATTGCAACAGCTGTACTAATCATAGTGAAAATCACTCCGCTCAATCAGCTTTTTCCTTACATTCAGCAACATGGTTTAAACATCGGTATTATCATATTAACCATTGGTGTTCTTTCCCCAATCGCGAGTGGAAAACTCAGTGGTGAAAGTATTTTAAAATCATTCCTAAGTTACAAATCTCTTTTGGCTATTGCTGTTGGCATATTCGTGGCATGGTTAGGTGGACGAGGTGTGAAATTGATGAGTCACCAACCAGACGTTGTAGCAGGATTATTGATTGGAACAGTCGCAGGTGTTGCATTATTACGTGGAGTACCTGTTGGTCCCCTAATTGCAGCAGGCATATTATCGATATTGATTGGTAAGAGCTAATATCTCAAACCAATCAGATAACCTGCCGTTATAAATGTATCAAATCTATAACACAGACTTTAAAACGATCAAATTAACGTTCGTAATACATCACACGCTTTTGTGAGAATTTTTCTAATTGCTTTAAAAAGCCTTCAAAATAGCTTTTCTCTTTTTCGTCAGTTCGATAACCCGCATAGAGCGTTCTTCTCAAACCTTTTGGTGAAACACAATCTAAGCGGCGGCTTACAACCCATCCTTTTTGCTCATATTCACTCACAACCCAATCAGGCAAAGCTGCAATACCGCGCCCACTCGCTACAAGTTGAATTAACATCTGAGTCAAATCAGTAGTCCGAATGTGTTTTGGCAAAATATTCGCGGGTAAAAACAGATGAGCCATAATATCCAAACGATGCTTATCGACTGGATAGGTAATCAAAGTCTCTTCAGCCAGATCTTGAACGGTAATATGTTCTGCTCTCACCAAATGATGTGTATTTGATAAAACTAGACGTGATTCATACTCAAAGATTGGAAAATATTCTATACCCTTTAGCGCAATTGGATCTGCCGTGATCAGTAAGTCAAATTCAGCATTTTGAAGAAGTTCATGCGGGTTTGACTCAAAACCTGCAGCAAAGTCTAAATCTACGTCAGGATATTGTTGACGATATTGATTTAATAAAGGCATGAGCCAATCAAAACAGCTATGACATTCAGAAGAAAAAATTATGCGACCTGTTTGCCCATGTACGATTCGAGTGATATCCGTCTGTGCAATTTGAACTTGTGGTAGCACATCATCAGCTAATTTGAGGAGACGCTCACCCACATTAGAAAAACTCACAGGACGGCTACGTCGATTGACAACTTCTACACCATACCAATGGTCTAATTCTTTTAACTGATGAGAAATAGCAGATGGAGTCAGACATAAATCTGCCGCTGCGGCAACTAAAGAGCCATGCTCTCTTAAAGCGAGTAGTGTTTTTAAATGTCTAAGCTCTAACACAGCACCAACCATTATTGAATTTATTTCATCTTAACACAAAATTAATGAGTTAGCCTCACTATAAATTCCTGCTATTCCAAATGTCTAAAAAACGACTTATATCATATACATCATGTGTCAAATTCATGTGAACACACGACACTATTTCTTTGAATTAACAAATGCCTTGAGTTCATTTACGTTCCTTTTCACATTTTTGCAACTGTCTTGAATATAATAGTGGCGTCACTTTTTCCTTAAAATGTTATGTCATCTCCCTCAGAATTGAATCAAACAAAACAATATTCCTTATTTCTTGTAATTTTCTCCTTGGCTGTTGGTAGTTTCTGTATTGGTACTACTGAATTTGTCGCAATGGGTCTTATTCAAGAAATTGCAACTGATCTTCATGTCAGTGTCCCACATGCAGGTTATTTCATCAGTGCATATGCATTAGGTGTAATGGTGGGTGCTCCTATCATTGCGATCTTAGGGGCTAAAGTGCCTAGAAAAACTTTATTATTATCACTAATGCTGTTTTACGGTCTCGCAAATGCTGCTACTGCTTTTGCCACGTCTTCAGAAGCAATGCTTATTTCTCGATTCATTGCAGGATTTCCTCACGGCGCATACTTTGGAGTAGCAGCATTAGTCGCGGCTGAGTTAGCAGGTAAACATCATCGTGCAACAGCGATTGCACAAGTTATGATGGGCCTAACCATTGCGAATGTGATCGGTGTTCCTATAGCCACTTGGTTAGGACAACAGTTTGGTTGGAAGGCTGGATTTGAATTTTCTGCGACAATCGCTTTCATTACACTGATAGGCGTAAGTTTTTTTGTACCCAATATTCCTTTGCAAAAAACAGCTAGCATTAAAGCTGAATTAACTGGGCTAAAAAATATTAATATGTGGCTGACTTTGGCAGTTGGAGCAATTGGTTTTGGTGGCATGTTCTCTGTATATAGCTATGTGTCTCCGATACTGACTGAATATACACATGCAGATATCAGCATTGTGCCAATCGCTTTAGCAATATGGGGAACAGGCATGGTCATCGGAGGCTTAGTAGCTGGTTGGTTGGCTGACAAAAACCTATTCAAAACCATGATTGGTATCCTTATAAGTTCTGCATTGGCCTTTGTATTTGCAAGCTTTATGATGACAAATCTTTATACTGCCATCCTTGCTTTATTTTTAATTGGATTCACCGTAATTGGTTTAGGCGGTGCCTTACAAACACATTTGATGGATATTGCGGGTGATGCACAAACTTTAGCAGCATCTTTGAATCATTCAGCATTCAATTTAGCAAATGCCTTAGGTGCATTTCTAGGTGGATGGGTATTGAGTCACAATATGGGCTGGTTAGCGCCAATATGGGTTGGGTTTGTTCTGAGTTTAGGTGGATTAATTATTTTATTAATCGCCCTTGCCTACGCTAAATATTCAGCAAATAAACAGTCTGTTATTCTCCAATGACAGACTGACGAATTTTTTCGTTAGTGTCCTAACTTATAAAGCTGTCGGTCATGCCATTTAGACAATAAAAACAGAGCACTGACCGATCCTATCAAGGCGAAAAACATATCTGACTGGGTATCCCACTCATAACCTTGTGTTCCTAAAAACTCTTCTGCACCTTCACCAAGCGCAAGTGCTGCAGCCCATTCTATTAACTCATAACTAGCACTTATCGCAAGCACAATAGAAATGACAATAAAAATCAGCATTTTTCCATGCTTTAAGATGTCATTTCTCAACAAAATTTCACGTGCTGCAATTGCTGGAACAAAACCTTGCATAAAATGCCCAATTTTATCGTAAGGATTTCGGTCTAGACCAAACCATTCAGCCATTTCAAATCCAAATGGCACACGTGCATAGGTATAAGTTCCACCAACAATCAATACCATGCAATGAATAAAAATTAATATATAGAGAAGATTAGTCAGAGGAAATCTTTTATAAGTGTGAATCAATAGTGGAAAGACAATTAATACAGGTAATACTTCCATGAACCATGTACCACGTTCAAAAGGATCAATTCCTGAAATAATTAAACTCAAAACTAAAAAGAGCATCGCAAACAATAATACTAATTTTTGATTCATCGTCGCCCCTCAATTCTTTAATTTTAATAAGGACATTCTTCATGTCCATATTAATCTGTATTTAGATCGAAAAGAAAAATTTAAATGATTCAACAATCGGCGATACTACAGAGATAACCAATAATAATGCCATAGCTGTATTAAAATACTGAACCTTCTTCTGATCATTCACAATGCTTTGTAAGCGTTGCCCCATATAAGCCCAAACTCCAACACAAGGAATGCTAACCAATCCGAAAATCGCACCAATAAAAACAAACTCAGCCAAATGGCTATTTACAGAGCTATAGGTTGCAATCGCACCCAATGCCATAATCCAAGCCTTAGGATTAACCCACTGAAATAAGGCAGCCCCCATAAAACTTAATGGCTTTTCAGGCTTTTCTTCTCCATCTACTCGTCCTGCACCATAAATTTTATAAGCTAGATAAAGTAAATATACGATCCCAACTATTTTCAGTATTTCATACATCAAAGGAGATTGTCCAAGTGTGGCTCCTATACCGAACCCAACAAGCATAACCATCACACCAAAGCCAAATCCGATGCCTAAAATATGCGGAATACTTCGCTTAAATCCAAAATTCAAACCTGATGCCGCCAACATAATATTATTGGGTCCAGGTGTTATAGACGTGACAATCGAATAAACAACAAAAGAAAAAAAGGTCAGTAAACTCATATACAAAATCAAAGCAATTGTTCAAATTTACACTTACTATAACAGCCAATTAAGTCAGTTTATTTCAAACAATAAAACTTTTTATTCAGGTAGCTTTTCGCCGCAATAAGGACAATAGTGTTTCTTTGAGTTTTGTTGCTCTTGTTCTTCTAAGACATGCTCTCGCAAAAGTTGGATAATAATTTCATGCATTTGCTCTTTGGGTAATCCCACTCGCTGTCTTAACTTTTCTAATTCAATCGTATTGTGAACCACCTCAAAACCCTGCGCTTGAACAAGCTCACGGAACTCTTGTTCCAAACGCTGATTTCGTTGATTGAGTTCATTTGCCAAACCAGAAGCCAAAATACCCGCAGGTAAAGCTGCAATCCCCACACCTAAGATCGTAATAATTGCACCTAAAAACTTACCCATATTTGTGATAGGAGTAACATCACCATACCCTACTGTTGTAAGCGTAACGACTGCCCACCACATCGCGTGAGGAATTGAACTAAATGCTTCAGGCTGTGCTTTGTTTTCGACTACATAAATACCAGAGGCAGCCATCACGATAAGAATCACTAAGATAAAAATGACAGCTTGGAATGATCCTTTTTCACGCTTGATGACCCTGAGTAAAATTTGTAATGACACAAAATAGCGGGTTAATTTAAGGAGTCTCAACAAACGTAAGATTCGCAGCACGCGTAAATCAATTGGCACGAAGAAATTAAGATAAGCAGGTAAGATTGCAACCAAGTCAATAATAGCTCCCCCGCTACGCATCCATTTCAAACGCTGTTGGCTTGCTGGAAGACTAGGTTCCTTTTCAACAATACTCCAAAGTCTAAGTACGTACTCGATGGAAAATAGTGCGATTGATATATTTTCAAACACATCAAAATAGACTTGATACGCCAAATACAGTTCAGTAATTGACTCCAAAATAACTGCCGCAACGTTTCCAACGATTAAAAAAATCAAAAAATAGTTTACGCACAAACTAAAGGTGCTTTGATGATCATCATTTTGTAAATTATTATAAACAAAAAGTCTTAACCGTTTTATTGAAAGCTTTGCCATACCATACTTATAGTTATCTCAACCAAGACAAAAATGTATCATGTTGATCAAGCACTGGATACGATATTTGAGCATTTCCTGAATTATTTCGGTAAATCACATTGCTAAGAATAAAAAATAACTTTGCAGCAACAGTAGTTTGCTTGCTTATAAATTATCATTTAATCAAGTTCATATCCCAAAAATGATTTGAACCTATCACTTTTATAAAAACAAATTCCATCTTACACATGAACAGAACGAGAAATTTATATGGGCTTTAAACCTATTCCCACTTTGATTTCAATTGGTATCGCTTTAATCATATGGTTCATTATTCCTGTGCCGTCAGGTGTTAGCCCTCAGGCATGGCATCTGCTCGCTATGTTTATCGGTGTAATTGCCGCTATTATTGGTAAAGCTATGCCGATCGGGGCAATTGCAATACTTGCTATCACGTTGGTTGCCGTTACAGGTGTCACTAGCGACAATCCCAGTGATGCTATAAAAGACGCTTTAAGTAGTTTTGCTAATCCGCTCATTTGGCTGATCGGTATTTCTATCATGATCTCCAAAGGTTTGCAGAAAACTGGATTAGGTGCTCGCTTAGGCTATTTATTTATCGCTGTTTGGGGCAAAAAGACCATCGGTATCGGTTATAGCATGGTGCTGTCTGAGCTGATACTTGCACCAGTTACTCCAAGTAATACTGCACGAGGTGGTGGAATTATTCACCCGATTGTACGTGCAATTTCTACCAGTTATGACTCTGACCCTACAAAGGGAACTGAAAGTCGTATGGGGAAATTTTTAGCTTTAGTGAATTACCAAGCCAATCCAATTACTTCTGCCATGTTTATTACCGCAACTGCCCCTAACCCATTAGTGGTTGATCTGGTGGCAAAAGCAACCAATAGTGAAATTTCATTGAGTTGGAGTACTTGGGCAATTGCAATGTTACTCCCTGGTTTAGTTGCATTGATCGTCATGCCATTGATCATGTACTGGATGTACCCCCCTGAAGTGAAGGAAACTCCTAATGCAGCTCAATTTGCAAAAACAAAACTCAAAGAAATGGGTGCAGTAAGTAAAGATGAAATCATTATGCTTGGTGTTTTCGGAATATTATTACTGTTGTGGGCAGGTATTCCTGCCATGATCTTTGGTTCAGCGTGGGCTGTTGATCCAACTACCACAGCATTTATTGGTTTGACTTTGTTATTGCTGACTGGTGTTTTAACTTGGGAAGATATCCTGACGCAAAAAAGTGCGTGGGATACCATCACTTGGTTCGCAGCTTTAGTGATGATGGCAACTTATTTAAATAAACTGGGATTAATCACTTGGTTTTCAGGTGTCTTGGAAAATAGTATCGGTTCATTAGGTCTAGGCTGGATGCCTGCTTGTCTATTGTTAATGCTCGCCTATTTGTATGCACACTATATGTTTGCCAGTACCACAGCTCATATCACAGCCATGTTTGCAGCTTTTTATACGGCTGGACTCGCATTGGGTGCGCCACCGATGTTGTTTGCCTTAATGATGGCAGCCGCTTCCAGTATCATGATGACCTTAACCCATTATGCGACTGGTACATCCCCTGTGGTTTTTGGCTCAGGCTACACCACACTTGGTGAATGGTGGAAAGCTGGTTTTGTGATGAGTGTCGTTAATATCATCATCTTTGTGGTGATTGGCGGACTGTGGTGGAAAGTATTGGGTTATTGGTGATTTGATTTACACGAGTATTTCACTCCAATTGAAATGCCCGTATAACTAAAAAATACTATTTATATTTCAGGAAGTAACGATATTAATTTTTTCCGTGCAGCCAAAGCCGCTACTTTTCCTCTAATCGTAGATGGATGCTGTATTCTGTAACACAAGTATTTTTGATCATATATAAATTTATAGAGTTGATTTTTATCTATGCTTTCACCTTTATAATCCTGCCCTTGGGAATATAATTTTGGATCAAAAAACTCCCTTCTATAAATAGTATTCTGGCTTCCATTTGCTAAAATAATGATATTAGGTTCAAAATACTCAATTTGTGCATTTAGTAGTTCAAATGAAATACTTTTTATCTGTTCGAAATATTTTGATTTTATTGGGCTTTTTTCCTTCCATGCAAAACAAAATAAATTACAGTAAATTAATCCTTCAACACCAGATTTGTCCGCAATAGCTCGCGTGAAATCATGAAAGGTAACTTTCTTAGTTCTAGGTTCAAGCATCATTTTTTGGAAAAAGCTCTTATTCTTTTCAATTGATTTAACTATGTAGTGGTCTAAAGAATACACTTGATCTAACGTGATGTTCCATCCCCTAGTTTCAGCACCCACAATCATAATTTTATTCTTAGCAGTCCAGTAATGATCTGGCTCACTAGCAAGAAAAAGACCAGATAATCCTTCTTTATACTTACTATAATCATGTAGTGTATTAAAAAAAGACTCGTCAACTTTAGAAAGTATTTTTAAGTATTTTTGTTCTAAGTCATAAAAGTTTTTCATTCTAATTACTCAAAAATAAGGGCTGATTAATCAGCCCTTATTTTTAACTCATTAAAACTTAATTATCAATAAATTAAGTCAATTGAGCAGCTTGGATTTTCTTGGTATCAACTTGATCAGCTTCTTTTGTATATTCGCTCATCTTGTCGAAGTTTAAGTATTTGTAGATGTCAGCAGAAGCGCTGTCGATTTGCGACGCGTACTGTTGATATTCTTCTGGGCTTGGTAATTTACCAAGTACCGCAGCTACAGATGCAAGCTCAGCAGAAGCTAAGTAAACGTTTGCACCTTGACCTAAACGGTTCGGGAAGTTACGAGTAGAAGTTGATACACATGTTGTGTTCGGTGCTACACGTGCTTGGTTACCCATACACAATGAACAACCTGGCATCTCTGTACGCGCACCTGCACGACCATAGATGTTGTACATGCCTTCTTCCATCAATTGGTGCTCGTCCATACGAGTTGGTGGAGCCAACCATAAACGAGTAGATAATGAACCACTCGGTACTTTATCCAACAATTGACCCGCTGCACGGAAGTGACCGATGTTAGTCATACAAGAACCGATGAATACTTCATCAATTTTGTCACCTTGAACGTCAGAAAGAAGTTTTGCATCATCTGGATCGTTCGGGCAGCAAAGAATAGGTTCTTTGATGTCAGCAAGATCGATTTCATATACTTTCGTATATTCAGCATCAGCATCAGCTTTTAATAAGCTTGGGTTATCTAACCACTTCTGCATGTTTTCAGCACGACGAGCAAGTGTACGAGCATCGCCATAACCTTCAGCGATCATCCACTTCAACATTGTGATGTTAGAACGTAAGTATTCAGCAACTTTCTCTTCAGAAAGAGTGATTGAACAGCCAGCTGCAGAACGTTCAGCAGATGCATCAGAAAGTTCGAATGCTTGCTCAACAGTCAAGTCATTTTCCATTTCTGTTAAGTCGATCTCAAGGATACGACCAGAGAAGATGTTTTTCTTACCTTTCTTCTCTACAGTTAAGTCACCAGCTTTGATCGCATAGTAAGGAATCGCATGTACAAGGTCACGTAAAGTGATACCAGGCTGCATTTTACCTTTGAACTTAACAAGTACAGACTCAGGCATATCCAGTGGCATAACACCAGTTGCAGCTGCGAACGCAACAAGACCTGAACCCGCTGGAAATGAAATACCAATTGGGAAACGAGTATGTGAGTCACCACCAGTACCTACTGTATCTGGAAGTAACATACGGTTTAACCAAGAGTGGATAATACCGTCACCAGGACGTAAAGATACACCACCACGGTTCATGATGAAGTCAGGTAATGTATGGTGAGTTGTTACGTCAACTGGTTTTGGATACGCAGCTGTGTGACAGAAAGACTGCATCACTAGATCAGATGAGAAGCCCAAGCACGCTAAGTCTTTTAACTCGTCACGAGTCATAGGACCTGTTGTATCTTGAGAACCAACAGTTGTCATCTTAGGTTCACAGTAAGTTCCTGGACGGATACCTTGACCTTCAGGAAGACCACATGCGCGACCTACCATCTTCTGAGCTTGTGTAAAGCCTTTACCAGTGTCAGCAGGTTGTACTGGAGTACGGAATAAAGTAGAAGGCTCAAGACCTAATTCTTCACGCGCTTTAGCTGTTAAACCACGACCAATGATCAGGTTAATACGACCACCAGCACGTACTTCGTCTAAAAGTACTGGAGTTTTAAGTTCAGCTTCAGAAATTTGTACGCCATCTTTAAACGCTGTAACTTTTGCAGCAGCGTGATCGATTTTCAATACAACTTCGTCGCCCATGTTCATGTTCGCAACGTCGATTTCAACAGGTAATGCACCTGCATCTTCCATTGTATTGAAGAAAATTGGAGCGATCTTAGAGCCTAAGCACACGCCACCATCTTTTTTGTTTGGAATGTGTGGAAGTTCGTCACCGAAGAACCAAAGTACAGAGTTAGTTGCAGATTTACGAGAAGAACCTGTACCAACAACGTCACCCACGTAAGCAACTTGGTTGCCTTTCGCGATCAATTCTTTGATTTGGCTTAATGGACCAACTTCACCTGGTTTTTCAGGGTTGATACCATCACGTTCGTTTTTCAACATTGCGTTAGCGTGTAACGGAATATCTGGACGGCTCCACGCATCTTGTGCTGGAGACAAGTCATCAGTATTCGTCTCACCTGTTACTTTGAACACAGTGATTTTGATTTCTTCTGGAACGTCAGGACGGCTTGTGAACCATTCTGCTTCAGCCCAAGATTGCAATACAGCTTTAGCAGCAACATTACCTGCTTTAGCTTTGTCTGCTACATCATGGAATGCATCAAATACAAGAAGTGTTTTTTTCAATGCTTCAGCTGCTAATTCAGCAAGCTCAGCGTTATCTAAAAGATCAACAAGAGGAGCTACGTTGTAACCACCAAGCATCGTGCCTAGTAAGTAAACTGCGCGTTCTTTAGTTACAAGTGGAGAAGTCGCTTCACCTTTCGCAACCGCAGATAAGAAAGCAGCTTTAACGTATGCAGCTTGGTCAACACCCGCTGGAACACGATTTTCAAGCAAATCTACTAAATATGCTTCTTCGCCTGCTGGTGGATTTTTTAATAAAGTTACAAGTTCAGCAGTTTGAGCATCATCAAGCGGCTTCGGTGGGACTCCGAGTGCGGCACGTTCTTCAACGTGTTGGCGGTAAGCTTCTAGCACAGTGTTATTCCTCTTTTTTAAAAAATTACTTGTAAGTTCCAGCTTTTTTTCAAGCTCTACAAGTAATATGGACAGCAAAATTTTACTAGACTTCGACTTAAAAGTTAATGGAACTACCGTATTTCTACGTGATGCCCATTATTTTATAGCGAAATGTTTGTCACTTTTGAATACCGCTTTGGTCTTAGATCAAAGCCTAATAAAACAACAAATTAGGTACATAAAAAAAGACAACTCTTGTTGTCTTTTCAATGGTCAAATTAAAATGATTTATAGTTCGGTAACTTATCATGTGGTGTTACCAAACATTGATCCGTAAATTTCTTCTTTAAATCCTCACGGATCGCATCAGGATCAGACTTTAACTGATCTACTGGAAGTCTATAAACCGTTTCAATAATTTCGAAAATAAATTTACTCGTCATCTCATCTTCAATCTTGCTCGCATGTTCTTTTGCTTGCTTTTCTTCAATTCCATTCTGACGATCTAGTGCAATAGAACGAGCTGCATTACCAATACTTACGCAATAGCCATGCCACTGTTCTTCTGGTGTTAAAGGCTCTTTCTTACCACAACCCATCAAAATCAAACCGAGTGCAATCAATACAACCTTTTTCATCTTCATACTGCAGCTAATTAGATGTAGACATCATACTCAAACTCAAGCATTTTGCAAAAAAGATGCATTTAAAAACATCAGCTATCGCTAAAAAATTACATATCATTTTGTACACGACATGTTGTTTGCTGTTTTGAGACATTTGCCACCAGTCGAAGAGAGATATGTATTGCCTTGTACTAGATTGTAAGCCTTACCTTTAGTGTCCCAACAACGAACCCCATTACAATTCTTGATCGGAATCAAAACATCTGTTTTTGCTGCAAGTGCTACATTTTTAGTTTGTGGTGTTGTTGCAACTGCGGCTGTTTTTGTTTCTTTGTAAGCGTCCGCTGAACCCCATGCCTATTTTTTAATTTGAGTTGGATTTCCAGCGATGTGGCAGTAATTCTTCTATTTGGGTCGCTTTATGCGTCGGCAGCCTTTTCAGCA
>NZ_JBPKBJ010000070.1:0-17355 GCF_051390655.1 Acinetobacter sp. P1(2025) | reverse complement strand
TCTTTACTTTTTCATATTTCATGTACTCATGATAGTAGAACATGACTTTTTAATGTGGATAAAAAACAAACAAAACGTTGATCGTTTTTTGATTTTTGCAAGAAGTCTAATATAAAAAATCATTAAATGATTGAGTTGTGTCATTCAACTGAGTTGTTCACCAATGGCTGTTCCACCTTAAAGTTCGGTGGTGTTAGAACCGTTTTGCGAATTTCATTTGAGAGTTCAGGATAATCGAGCGTGTAATGCAAACCACGTGATTCCTTACGTTCCATCGCGCAACGTACAATCATTTCAGAAACTAAAACGAGGTTACGCAATTCGATCAGGTTCTTACTGACTCGGTAATCTTGATAGTATTCATTGATTTCACGCTTCAACATCTCGATACGATGTAACGCACGTTGTAGTCGTTTAGTCGTACGAACAATACCGACGTAGTTCCACATGGTTGAACGTAGTTCATCCCAGTTTTGTAAGATCACAACATCTTCGTCAGCATCAGTCACCTGCGATTCATCCCAAGATGGTACGTTTGGAAATTGAAAGCTCAGGTTATGTTTGCTTTGAATGTCATCTGCTGCACTCATACCATAAACGAAACATTCAAGTAACGAGTTACTCGCCATACGATTTGCGCCGTGTAAACCTGTATAAGAAGTTTCACCAATCGCATACAAACCATCAAGATCAGTTTGGCTATTAGAATCTACAACTACACCACCACAGGTATAGTGAGCAGCAGGAACAACAGGAATCATGTCTTTGGTAATATCAATTCCGAGTTCAAGCAAGCGAGCATATAGAGTAGGGAAGTGTTCAATAATAAACTCAGGTGATTTATGTGTAATGTCTAACCACACATGACGAATACCTAGACGTTTGATTTCATGGTCGATGGTACGTGCCACAATATCGCGTGGCGCCAGTTCAGCGCGTTCGTCAAAACGAAGCATAAAACGCTCGCCGTCAGGTAGACGTAAGTACGCACCTTCACCACGCATTGCTTCAGTAATTAAGAAAGAGCGTGCTTTAGGGTGGTATAAACACGTTGGGTGGAATTGATTAAACTCCATGTTTGCTACACGACAGCCTGCACGATACGCCATCGCAATACCATCACCTGTAGCAATATCTGGATTAGATGTATAGAGATATGCCTTCATTGCACCGCCACATGCTAATGCAGTAAAAGGTGCTAAGAAAGTATGAACTTGCTCAGTCTTTTCATTGAGAGCATATAAACCTATTGCACGGTTGGTTTGATCTAGATGACCAAGTTTGTGCAAGGTAATAAGATCAATTGCAATGTAGTTTTCAAAGATAGTGATATTTTTACGTTCTTTCGCACGTTCAACTAGGGTCGTTGAAATGGCTTTACCAGTTGCATCAGCCGAGTGAATGATTCGACGCTGCGAATGGCCACCTTCACGGGTGAGATGAAGTTGTTCATCATCGTCTAGAGTGAACTGGACGCCTTGTTTTAATAAGAAATCTACAGAAGGCTTACCACCTTCAACCGTATGTTTGACAGCATCTAGCTCACAAAGATGTCCGCCTGCAATCATAGTGTCATTAATATGTTGTTGAATTGAATCAGTCTCATCCAATACCGCAGCAACACCACCTTGAGCATAGTAAGTGCTAGCTTCAGTTAGTTCAGCCTTAGCTAAGATTGCAATGTTATAATGATGAGGTAAAGAAAGTGCGAGACTTAAACCTGCACCACCACTGCCTACAATAATCACGTCAAAATGATGAATTGTTTCTAAATCAGGCATGTCGATCTGCTTCAATATCAAACGTTCGCTAATGACACCGCTTTTTTGTAAAAAAGGCAAGTGCTATTCTGCTTAGAATTGCGCGAATTTTTAGCGAATAACCAGATAATTAGTCTATATGCCAAGAATTAAACTTTTCACACAGATTGAACATAAGTTACGTGAAGCAACATGGTTTTAATTTCTATTTAAGTAATTCAATAGAAACTCAAGCTGTAATTAGGAAGAATATATTTCTCCACATTTTCTCCATAATTTTATTTTTAAATTTGTCTGTATACCTCGAAAATACAAACATTTTTTAACGAAATAAAAATGTAGCTTATGATAAAACATTAGCTTAAATTTCTATTCGATCATCAGTATGTAGGTTCTTGCTTCTATGAAAAGTCGATATATACAACAAGGATTGTTCACTGCGGTATTTACAGTAGCAGCTGCACAAGTAAATGCTGCGTCACCAGTAGATTTTTCAAACCTCGTGGAACAGGTTAGTCCTGCGGTAGTGAGTGTAAATGTTGTCAAGAAAATGACTCAGGAAGAGTTGTTACAGCAACAAGTACCAGAAATACTACGTCGTTTTTTTGGTAATCAGATCATTATCCCACAGCAGCAGGGACCACAAGAAAAAACTGCCTACGGCAGCGCATTTTTCATTAGTAAAGATGGTTATTTAGTTACTAACCATCATGTAATTGAGAATGCATCCAGAATTAGTATCACCCTAAATGATCGTCGTGAACTCGATGCAACCTTAGTGGGAAGTGACGAGCGAACAGATGTTGCTGTTCTCAAAGTGAATGGCAATAACTTTCCTGAATTAAAAATTGGTGATGTGAATCGACTCAAAGTTGGTGAGCCTGTTCTCGCGATTGGTTCGCCATTTGGTTTTGATTATTCAGCTTCAGCTGGAATTGTGAGTGCAAAGTCTCGAAATATGAGTGGTGAAACTTCTGTTCCATTTATTCAAACAGATGCCGCTTTAAATCCAGGTAACTCTGGTGGCCCTTTGTTCAATCAACAAGGTGAAGTGATTGGTGTTAACTCTCGTATCTTCAGTGGAACTGGAGGTTATATGGGATTGTCATTCTCTATTCCTATTGATGTTGCGATGGATGTTGTTCAGCAATTAAAAGTGAATGGTAAAGTGACACGTTCTTATCTTGGTGTGATGTTGCAAGATATTGATCGTAACCTAGCAGAGGCTTATAAATTACCAAAACCTGAAGGTTCCCTCATCACACAAGTTACACCTAAATCGCCAGCTGAAAAAGCAGGTCTGAAGTCGGGTGATGTGATTTTGAAAATCAATGGAAATTCAATTCTGCGCACAAGTGATTTGCTAAATGTGCTTAATCGGGTAGCCCCGAACCAAACGATCCAATTAGATGTTTTACGAGATGATAGAACTCGTACTATATCGGCAACACTTGGTACCGCGCCAGATGATACGCCAGCTGCAGAAGATAAGAATAATCCAACAAGTGGTTTAGGGATGAGTATCAGTAATTTAACTCAAGCAGAGCAAGCTCGCTTGGATGTTAATGGTGGAATTCTAGTTCAAGATGTTAAGCGTGGTGGATTAGCATCATTGTCCAATATCGTCGCGGGCGATGTGATTATTCAGGTGAACGGAATTCCGATCACTAACAGTCAGATGTTTGCAAAAACGGTAGCTGCTTTGCCAAAAAATAGCGTTGCGCGAGTTGCTATTATTCGTCAGGGGCAACGTGCAATTTTAGGTTTACGCTTACCTTAAATAAGATCCATGGTCATGAAACCACCCAAATTTTGGGTGGTTTTTATTTTTGAAATTGGAGCTAGATTACACTAGTGTATGCCATGATCGTTGAATTGAGTGATTAACAAGTAATATGAGCACAATTTTTGATTTAAAAATTCAAGTAGAAGCTAAACATATAGATGTATTGGGTCATGTTAACAATGTGATGTATGTTCAATGGATGCAAGACGTAGCTGCAGCACATATCGAAGCTTTAGGTTTGGGGTTAAAACAGTATTTTGAACTTAAGCATGCGATGGTGGCAGTCGAGCATCATGTCCAATATCGGAAAGCTGCGCTTGAAGGTGAGGAAATTATTTTAAGAACTTGGCTAGACGATCTAAATGCACTGTATTCATTTCGTCAGTACGCATTTTATCGACCTAAAGATCAAAGCATTATTTTTATGGGTAATACTAAGTGGGCTTGTATTGAAATTTCGACAGGGCGTCCAAAACGTATGTCACCAAGCTTCACACAAGCATATCAACCTATTTTCGCTCAGCTCGATCCTATGGATTTCTCAGTCTTATACCATCAAGTGGATTAAGTTACTTCGCGAGTAAGCTAAAGCTATAGGTTTTGAAAGCAAGATAATTATTTTGAATACTTTAAAATTGGCTTCTGTTATAATCGGCAACAATTTTGTTAAACCGTTTTGGCTTATAGCAACTAAAAAGTTATGAGCGTTCAATATTCTCAAGGTAACCCATGGCGCAAGCTAAAAAATCCGTAGATATCAAAAATATACGAAATTTCTCGATCATTGCTCATATTGACCATGGTAAGTCCACTTTGGCTGACCGTTTTATTCAAATGTGTGGTGGTTTGCAAGATCGTGAAATGCAAGCCCAAGTACTGGATTCAATGGAGCTCGAGCGCGAACGTGGGATTACCATTAAAGCTGCATCCGTTACTTTGTACTACACACATCCAAATGGTCAAGAATATCAGCTTAACTTTATTGATACGCCAGGCCACGTAGATTTCTCATATGAAGTATCACGTTCTTTAGCTGCTTGTGAAGGTGCATTACTGGTGGTCGATGCTGCACAGGGTGTTGAGGCTCAGTCTGTAGCGAACTGTTATACAGCAATTGAGCAGGGCTTGGAGGTATTACCAATCTTAAATAAGATTGATCTTCCACAAGCTGAGCCAGAGCGTGTTATTCACGAGATTGAAGAAATCATTGGTATTGAAGCAACTGATGCTCCAACATGTTCAGCAAAAACTGGCTTGGGTGTAGAAGGTGTTTTAGAGCGTTTGGTTGATGTTATTCCAGCACCTGAAGGTGATCGTGAAGCTCCATTAAAAGCTTTAATCATTGATTCATGGTTTGATAATTATCTCGGTGTGGTTTCACTTGTTCGTATTAAACAAGGTCGTATTCGCAAAGGCGATAAAATGCTGGTGAAATCGACTGGTCAAACACATCCAGTTACCTCAGTTGGTGTTTTTAATCCTAAGCATACTGAGACCGATATCCTAGAAGCTGGTGAAGTAGGTTTCGTTATTGCGGGGATTAAGGATATTTTTGGTGCACCAGTAGGTGATACCATTACTTTATCATCGACACCTGATGTTGCCACTCTACCAGGTTTCAAAAAGGTTAAACCGCAGGTTTATGCAGGTCTTTTCCCGATTGATTCTAGCGACTTTGAACCATTCCGTGAAGCATTACAAAAGCTGCAAATTAACGACTCGGCATTGTTTTTTGAACCTGAAAGCTCAGATGCATTAGGTTTCGGATTCCGTTGCGGCTTCCTTGGTATGTTGCATATGGAAATCGTACAGGAACGTTTAGAGCGTGAGTATGATTTAGATTTAATTAGTTCAGCACCTACCGTAATTTATGAAGCACTCACCAAAAAGGGTGAAACTATCTATATCGACAGTCCATCAAAAATGCCAGATGGATCAACAGTCGAAGATTTGCGTGAACCAATAGCAGAATGTCATATTCTTGTTCCTCAAGAGTATCTAGGCAATGTGATGACTTTGTGTGTAGAGCGTCGTGGTGTGCAAAAGGATATGAAATTCCTTGGAAACCAAGTGTCTATCACATTTGAAATCCCGATGGCTGAAGTGGTAATGGACTTCTTTGATCGATTGAAGTCTTGCTCACGTGGTTTTGCATCGCTCGATTACAACTTCGTACGTTTTGAGAGTTCATCTTTAGTTAAGGTTGATGTATTAATTAATGGTGAGAAAGTTGATGCTTTAGCGATGATTTGTCATCGTCAGGATGCTCGCCATCGCGGAATCGCTTTGGTTGAAAAGATGAAGGATTTGATCCCTCGTCAAATGTTCGATGTTGCAATTCAGGCAGCGATTGGCGCACAAATTATTGCTCGTTCTACTGTAAAAGCGATGCGTAAAAACGTATTGGCAAAATGTTACGGTGGTGACGTGTCTCGTAAGAAGAAATTACTTTCAAAACAGAAAGAAGGTAAGAAGCGCATGAAGCAGGTGGGAAGTGTTGAAATCCCACAAGAAGCTTTCTTAGCTGTATTGAAAGTCGAACGATAAAGAAATAATTAGGACTCACCCATGGATTTTGATTTTAATTTGATTTTAGTACCTGCCACACTGATTTTTTTTCTAGTGTGGTTGCTTGATAAGTTTGTATTTAAACAGCGTGCAAATAAAGGTCGTGATCAGGAAAATTTTATTATCACATGGGCCTATGACTTCTGGCCAGTTTTAGCTGTTGTTTTGGTTTTACGTTCATTCTTATATGAGCCATTTAATATTCCTTCAGACTCTATGGTGCCAACCTTGGAGACTGGGGATTTTATTTTGGTCAACAAATTTGATTATGGCGTGCGTTTACCCATTGTGAACTCAAAAGTACTCGATGTCGGTGAGCCAAAGCGTGGGGAAGTAATTGTTTTTAGATATCCGCCACAGCCCACAATTAGCTATATTAAGCGTGTAGTTGGATTACCTGGAGACCATATCCAGTTTAAATCTGGGCAATTGATTATCAATGGTAAACAAATAGCCAAAGTTGCCACTGAAGTAAATCGAGCAAAAGATCAATTAGAAACACCGACTGTGTATTATTTTAAAGAGACTTTGGGTGAGCATCAGCATTTGATTCGTTATCTAGATGGGCGTAACCCGCTAGCAGAACAATATCAATTCGCTCAGTTAAAAGGTGCTGAAGCTTTAGTACCATTTGTTGCAAAAGCAAATGACGTATTCATTCAAAGTAATGGTCAAGATTGGGAAGTAACTGTACCGAAAGGGCAATACTTCGCAATGGGTGATAACCGTGATCAAAGTGCGGACAGTCGTTTTTGGGGATTTGTACCGGAAGAAAATTTAACTGGACGAGCATTCTATATTTGGATGCATAAAGAGCCTGGTTTTAATCTTCCAAGTTTTAACCGAAATGGTAAAATTGATTAATAAAAACACATAGGAAATATAAAATGCGTAAATCTCAGCAAGGGGCTTCGTATATTGCTATTTTATTTGGGGTGGTTCTTTTTGCAATTGCAGTTAAAGCTGCCATTGCGATATGGCCAGCGTATTGGGACGATAAAATCATCAATACACAAATTGAAGGTGTATTAAAGGATAGTCCAGAAAATATCACACCAGCAAAGTTTGCCAAACAGATGGACCAGCGTTTAGATATGAATGGGGTGCGAGATTTGTACTTTAAAGATATCGCGGTGGTAACTTACAAAGATGATTTAATCGTAAAGAAAAAGTATGAAGTGCGTAAGCCTTTCATGCTCAATATTAGTTTAGTTATGACTTTTGAGAAGACTTTTGACCAAAAATCTGCCAAACAACAAGCTGAATGATGCTCGACTACAGAATCGAATAGGTCATCAGTTTCAACAATTTGATTTGTTAAAACTGGCATTGACTCACCGTTCTGTGAGCCATAAGCATAACTATGAGCGCCTAGAATTTCTAGGCGATTCATTATTAGGGATGATCATCGCTAATTATCTGTATCACACCTACCCTAAAGAGAATGAAGGACGTTTAACGCGAATGCGTGCGACTTTGGTTCGTCAAGAAGCTTTGGGGAAAATTGCGAATGACCTACAGCTGAGTCGGTCATTAATCTTAAGTACAGGTGAGCTAAAATCAGGTGGACATCATCGAGAGTCTATTTTAGCTGATACTGTGGAAGCAATTATTGGTGCGATTTATTTAGATAGTAATGACCTAAATCTACTGCAAAGCATTGTGTTAAAATGGTATGAGCCTTATCTAGATCATATCGAACCGACAGATCAGCTCAAAGATCCGAAATCACGCCTGCAAGAGTATTTACAAGCACGTAAAAAACCTCTCCCAGTTTACGAGGTTGTAGATATTCAAGGTGATGCACCTAACCAACATTTCAAAGTTGAATGCAATGTTGAAGGGATGCCAAAATTTATTGGTGAGGGCTCAAGTCGGCGTTTTGCTGAACAAACTGCAGCAGCCGAAATTTTAAAATTATTGGAGCAATAACCGAATGTCTCATTCAGATGAAAATAAGCCAGATGCAATTGAGTCGCAAGATGGTAATAATTTAATTGATCAGTTCTTTAGCTCGCAAGGGACAACAATTCCTTCCGACTTTAAAAGCGGTTTCGTTGCAATTGTGGGTCGTCCTAATGTTGGTAAATCTACATTAATGAATCACTTGCTAGGTCAAAAGCTTTCGATCACTTCACGTAAGCCACAAACTACACGTCATAAAATTGTCGGTATTGATTCACGTGAGAAATCTCAGGCTGTATTTGTAGATACGCCTGGGATGCACAAAAAAGAAGTGCGTGCGATTAATAAAATGATGAATCGTGCTGCACATTCAGCATTACGAGATGTGAATCTAGTTTTATTTGTGGTCGATGCTCAAAAATGGACTCAAAATGATGAGTTGGTTTTAGAGAAGCTTAAGAATGCAGAAATGCCGGTCATTCTGGTAATCAATAAACTAGACACTTTTGAAAATAAGAATGAAGCGCTACCGTTAATTCGTGAGCGTGCAAAATTAATGGACTTTGCTGAAATTGTTCCAGTATCGGCACTACGTGGCGCTAATCTAGAACATTTGCGTGACACCATTGAAAAATATTTGCCTTATCAAGCCCCTTTATATTCATTAGACCAAATTACCGATCGTTCTGAACGTTTTCTTGCGAGTGAAATTATTCGTGAGAAAATTATGCGTCAGTTGGGTGAAGAACTTCCATATGATTTAACGGTACAAATTGAATCGTTTAAAACAGAAGAAGCGACAGTAAATGAAAAAACTGGTCGTCTAAAGCCACCTTGTACTTATATTGATGCAACGATTTTTGTGGAGCGCCAAGGTCAAAAAGCAATTGTCATCGGAGACAAAGGTGCGAAACTAAAAAGTATTGGTATGGATGCACGTACAGACATGGAAAAAATGTTTGAACAAAAGATCATGTTGACGCTTTGGGTGAAAGTTAAAGGCGGATGGTCTGATGATGAGCGTGCGCTCAAAAGCTTGGGTTATAGTGACATCTAAGCAATAATGTACGAGGAAACAGGTATGAAAAAATCAATACATGTATTTGCTATCCTGATGTGTGTATTCATGTTACAAGGTTGTATTCACAAACTTGTAACCGTACCTGTTAAAGTTGCCTACAAGACTACTAAAGGTGTGGTAAAAGGAACTGCTGTTGTAGTTGGTGCAGTCATTCCTGATGGTGATGATGAAGAGCAGAAAGACAATGAGGAAGACAAGGACTGATCTTGTCATATGATGCGCAATGAAGTTCTACATGGTTATTTAATTCACCATCGTAAATACCGTGAAAAAAGTCATATTGTGCATTTGTTTACACAAGAATATGGGCGCGTGGATGGAATTTTAAGGCAAACGCCTCCTCCACAATACCAGCCAATTCGCTTACAAGCTTCAGGTAAGTCGGAACTCAAAAATTTCACTAAATTAGAAATTCTAAATCAGCCTGTTTTTTTTCATGGTGATGCTTTTTTTGCTGGATTTTATTTAAATGAAATTGTATTGCGTTTATGTCCCCTAGAAGAAGCCATGTCGCAAACTTTTCAACAATACCAAGTGATATTGTTGCAGTTACAACAATTAGCTTCACATCCGCAAGCCTCAGTATTTTTGAAACAGATTTTACGTCAATTTGAACATGTTCTATTGCAAGAACTTGGTTATGCAATAGATTTTTCGATTGATGCAAATCAACAAGAAATTCTTGCTTTTCAGCATTACCAATTTCAACTGAATGATGGTTTTATGCCTGTTGCGCAAGCATCTAGAGCTACGTTAGAAGGACGTTTAATCGCATCGATGCAAAGTTATGAGCTTGGACAGGATTTTGCTAACGAGCAATTGCAATTATTGAGTAAACTATATCGTCAGATGATTAGCGCATTATTGGGTGATCGCCCTTTAAAAAGTCGGCAATTGTGGATTCAAAATACTCAATCTTAATTCTCTTGAGGCAGTATCTGAACTGCTTTGTGTAATAACCTATAGGATATTTTTATGGCTGCAATATTGGGTGTAAATATTGATCATGTTGCGACATTAAGACAAGCACGTGGTACTACTTATCCTGATCCAGTTCAAGCTGCTTTAATCTGTGAAGAAGCAGGCGCTGAGGGGATCACTTTGCATTTGCGTGAAGACCGTCGTCATATACAAGATGATGATGTTCGCCGTATGCGTCCTTTATTGAAAACACGTATGAATCTTGAATTGGCAGTTACCGATGAAATGGTTGAGTTTGCCAAAGAAATCAAACCACAACATGTATGTTTTGTTCCAGAGCGTCGCCAAGAAGTAACGACTGAAGGTGGCTTGGATGTGGTAGGTCATTTTGATAAAGTCAAAGCGGCTACTGAGGCACTCAAAGCGATTGGTAGTGATGTATCTTTATTTATTGATGCTGATTTTGCTCAAATTGATGCTGCAGTAGCATGCGGTGTTCCAACCATTGAGATTCATACGGGTGCTTATGCTGATGCTGAAACTGAAGCAGAACAACATGCTGAATTGGAACGCATTATCAAAGGTGCTGAATATGCAGCAGCTAAAGGGCTAGTTGTGAATGCAGGACATGGTTTGAACCTCAATAATGTTGCACCCATTGCTGCGATTCCACAAATTCATGAACTCAATATTGGGCACTCAATTATTGCCGATAGTATATTTGTAGGTTTAGCCCAAGCAGTCAAAGATATGAAAGCAGCAATTCAGGTGGCTGAGAGATAATTGGATGAGCAATTTAAACTACGATGAGTTAATGCAACCTGTTATTGATTTCTTAGGGTGTACGACTCCTCAAGCTTGGTTAGATGAAGCTGTTAATCACTTAGATATCTTAATGCAAGACCATGCGAATTGTGAAAAAAAGGCTGCGGGAACAGCGATGAACTTAATGTTCCGTTATAGTTTTTTTACTGACCTACAAGTAAAGTTAGCACAATTAGTTCGTGAAGAAATGCTGCACTATGAGCAAGTGTTAGAGTTCATGACTAAACGTGGTTTAGAGTGGAAAGGTTTAAGTGCAGGGCGGTATGCAGGGGAGCTACGCAAAGAAATTCGTACTTATGAGCCTGAAGCTTTGATTGATGTGATGATCATTGGTGCATTTGTCGAGGCGCGTTCGTGTGAGCGATTTTATTCACTCGCACCGAAGGTTGATGATGAGTTAGGGCGATATTATCGATATTTGCTTAAATCAGAGTCTCGTCATTTTGAAGATTATTTAGCGCTGGCTTTAGATGTAGCTAAAACAGCAAAATTGAAAGACCCTGAAGAGAATATTCAGAAGCGTATTGATCATATACGTGAGGTTGAAAAGAATTTAATTTTAAGCCCAGATGATACTTTCCGTTTTCATAGTGGCATTCCTGCAAATATTGCTGCTTAAAAAATGAATTGATCAAGATGCCTCTAGAAATAGGGGCATTTAAATTTTATATCTGCAATAAAAAAGCCTTTATCAAAGATAAAGGCTTTTTGAATCTTGGCTCTCCCACCTGGGCTCGAACCAGGGACCTGCGGATTAACAGTCCGTCGCTCTACCGACTGAGCTATGGGAGAATCTGAGTGCCATTATAGGCGGCTTTTAAAATCGGTCAAGCGAAAAACATCAAGTTTCTTATATTTTGATGTTGGATGCTTTTTATTTGCACAGTTGAGCAAAGTCTATAAAAAAAACTTGAATTTTGATGAGGCTGTTGTTAGATTTTGATTTAACAAAAGTGTTTAGATCAGTCTAAACAGTGTGGATTTAACCCAACTTGCCAGCACTAAAATGGCTAAATCGGAGGTCGAAATGACTACTCTTCGTATTGAATCTATTTTTTCAAATTTTTCTTTCTATAAGCAAAATTATCTCAATATAATTAACGATCCTTCCCAATATTATCAAGTCGTAGAAAGTGCAAATATTCATTTCGCAAGTTTTAGTGATGAGCGCTTATATTTAGGTGATTTATTACAACTTTGGCTAAGTGATAAATGGACTGAGCATCAGCTTAAAACCTTAGCAAAATCGCATTATTTGTTGCCAACACAAGATGGGGTAAATGGTCAAAATTCTTTATTTCTTTTCGCGTTTAAAAAGAATAGTTTATTTAAACAAGCCTATGCCTATGCTTGGAATACTTTAGAAAATAAAGTCCAAGAAATTGCTTTGAACGAAAGTTTCCCTTTCTATTGTCATTATTTGACATTAAGTCGTCCAAAACGGGTTTAATATTTCTGAAATAAAAAAGACCTGTACAAGACAGGTCTTTTTTTATTTGTTTTTTAGGATTTAAGCTGTTTTCTCTGCTTCAATAGAAGCAATTGCTGCATCAACGCCTTCGATTGAATCAGCAGCATTTTTAATACGCGTTAGAGCATCTACCAACACTTCATCCGCAGTTGCATATGAAATACGCATAAAGCCACCTAAACCAAATGCATCACCTGGTACAACAGCTACACCAGTTTCTTCGAGCAACCATTCAGAAAACTCTGTGCAAGATTTTAAGCCTTTGGCACGAATCAATGGGCGAATGTTTGCGTATGCGTAGAATGCACCATCTGCTGGTAAGCAAGAAATACCTTTGATTTCATTCAGACCATTCACAACTAAGTCATGGCGACGCTTAAATGCTTCAATCATAGGTTGAAGGACGTCTTGTGGACCATTTAATGCGGCTTCAGCTGCAACTTGTGAAATTGAAGTTGGGTTCGATGTAGATTGTGATTGAATGTTTTTCATCGCACCGATTAGTTTTGCTGGACCTGCAGCATAACCAATACGCCAGCCTGTCATTGCATAAGCTTTAGATACGCCATTGAGTACGATAGTGCGGTCGTATAAATCAGGAGCAATCGTCGCGATGTTATAGAATTCATCTTCCCAGCGGATTGGTTCATACATATCATCTGATGCAATTAAAACTTGCGGATGACGGCGTAGAACGTCAGCAAGAGCTTCTAACTCAGCTTTGGTATAAATCATACCTGTTGGGTTTGAAGGACTGTTAAGTACCAACAAACGAGTATTTGTCGTGATCGCAGCTTCTAATTGTTCAGGTGTTATTTTGAAACGTTGTTCTTCACCACATTTTACAATCACTGGCGTACCTTCAGCGATGATCACCATATCTGGATAACTTACCCAAAATGGTGCAGGGATTATGACTTCATCGCCTTTATTTAAGAGCGCAAGAGCCAAATTAAAGAAACTTTGCTTACCACCACAAGATACTAAAATCTGGTTAGGTTGATAATCTAAATTGTTATCACGTTTTAATTTCGCAATAATCGCCTTTTTTAAGCTTGGAGTGCCGTCAACTGCTGTGTATTTTGTAAAGCCTTTGTTAATCGCTTCAATTGCTGCATCTTTGATGTGTTGAGGTGTATCAAAGTCTGGTTCGCCTGCACCTAAACCTATCACGTTTTTACCAGCAGCTTTAAGCTCTGCAGCTTTATTTGTAACTGCTAGTGTAGGGGACGGTTTGATAGCATTCACACGATCAGATAGACGTACGTCCACGGCATTATTCCTTCTTATGGGATTAAAAAATAAAAAGCATTATATTTTAGCTCAAATACGCTGAGGTGTGGTCGAAAGTTGCCTTAATTGAATAAAAAGTTACCAAATACTGGAGATTTATAGGATTTTGTTTTTTACATATTTTATTTTTATCAAAATACAAAAATCCTTTACAATAGCCGCTAGAAATTTAGATTTCGAGAGAATTTTAATGAGTACGCAACAACCAAAAGCCAAAAAAGCTTTGGTGAAATTACCTTTCCCGATGCCATCTGCGCAAGATGACTCAGATGAGCAGTCAACACACAATCAGGTGAGACCAAAACCTGAACAGTATGCTGATCGTACTTGGATGCCACCTCGTGGCACACGTCGCTCAATGGGCAAGCGTTAATCAAGTCACAGTGTGATTAAATTAAAAAACCTCGCAGCTTGCGAGGTTTTTTTATAATCGTTCTATCTATTAACGATAAATGGTAACTGAGCTTACGATATTGCTGCTAGAAGCGTAAGTCATATTAGTACCTGAAATATTTTTGACACTGTATTTGGTATTGCTCGTAAATCGGCTGATATTACCACTGTTCAATTGGCATTGACCTTGTGAATTTGTCGTGCAATTTACTGATGTTCCTCCAACACTAAAACCTCCACTTACTGTCGCATTTGCGATTGGTAAATTGTTTGAATCAGTCACAGTTGCGATGACATTAGCGCGCCATGTTCCTAACTTTGAAACGATTACAGAAGAACCAGTTAATTGGCTAATTCTAACAATCGAAGTCGGAGTAGTCGGCTGAGTTACGCTCGACACAGTGTTGTAAAGAAGCTTATTTGGACTACCAGCAACGTTTAATACAACATTCGCAGTAGCAGAACTGAGTAACTGAGTTGTTATTGTTTGAACAGTAGCTGTAGGGGAGCTTTCTAATAAAGTTGCCACGACACCAGCCACATGAGGTGATGCCATCGACGTACCATTTAAATTGGCTGTCGCTGTGTTGCTACCAATCCATGCTGATGCAATATTGCTACCAGGTGCAAATAAATCTACGCAGCTTCCGTAGTTTGAATAACTTGCACGATTATCACTACTGTCTGTTGCTGCAACTGTAATTGCTTTTGCCGCTCGTGCAGGTGAGCTATTACACGCATCGGTATTTGAATTACCTGCAGCGACCACAGTAACGAAACCGTTATTCACGAGATTATCAACTGCAGTATCTAATGTGCTGTATGCACTACCTCCCAGTGACATATTCACTACAGCGGGTTTGCGACCATTTTGAATAATCCAGTCTAAGCCTGATATGACGCCACTCATTGCACCAGAGCCATTACAGTCTAGAACGCGCACTGGGGTGATAAGACTATTTTTAGCTACACCATATGTGGTGCCTGCTAAAGTTCCAGCTACATGTGTGCCATGACCATCACAATCTTCTGTCCCTCGACCATCATTGATCGCACTAAAACCATTTTGAATTCTGCCTGTAAATTCCTGATGTGTTGACAAGATTCCTGTGTCTACAACATAGGCATTAACACCTGCACCAGTATTTTCATAACTGAAGCTTTTGCTGAGTGGTAGATTGTTTTGATCAATTCGATCCAAGCCCCATGAAGGATTTGACTGAGTGGTTAGATTAGTTTGTATGACAGCATCTTGCTCAATAAAATTAACTTGAGGATTTCTTTGCATTGCTTGAATAAATTGCTCACTTGCTGTTTCAGGAATACTGATCGCAAAGCCGCGAACTGCTTTTGAATAAACAAATAGAATTTTTCCACCAAATTGTTGAGCGATATTTTTGGCAGCTGTACTCGGTAACTCGGATAATGGATTTAAAACCACAATATATTGATTCTTAATCGGTGTATTTGAATTTGTTGGGGCTTGAATCGTACTTTTTAATTTGGGTGTTGCGACTGATAATGGAGTTGTAGATAGAGAGTTTGTTGTACTTTGATAGATCGAGTTGTTTTTAACTGGAGCAGTTGGATTTGTATTGCTTTGATTAAACGCAGCATAACTTAAAACCATGATCGAAATTGCAGAGCTTGCAACAATAAATTTACGATATTGAGCTTTCATTCAGATGTCCCTATTGATTAAGTTTAATCACACAATCTGATCCTTATTATGTGTGCTTTTTATTCATCAGATGTTGATTATAGGCGGATAAAGTATGAAAGAAATAAGTCAGTGTGATGAAAGCTAAAATTTTTTTGTAATAATATTGATGTAAATCAAATATACACAAAGCAATGTGTATCAGTTATCAAATAGAGAACCATGTAAACCAAATCTTGTATTTGTCATTATTGTGAGATTTGGTTTAGCTGATCTTATCAATTAACGATTTACACTATGATCAATTTGGATATCTCCATTCCATAGGTGAATGAAGTCATCTTCATCAAATTCGTATAATTCCATCAATGCAATAATCGTCCCAATGAAAATCATCGGTTTTTCGTCATTTTCATCGAAGTTAAATAAGCTAGATAAATGTTTGAGCGTATCGTTAATTTCATATTCGCGACCACGATCATACCGATCACATGGGTACATCGGTTCTTTTAAAATTTGTAGTGCAATTTGTTGCTGTTCAGGTGACAACGAAGTCGTGTTGAGAGCTTCTTCATAAGATTGATAACCGTATTCATCAAAAAAAATAACTTCATTTTTGATAAAAGCTTTCACCCATTCTTGAGTCAATGTTGGGAAAAGTCTTTTGCGGTCAGGTTCTAAATAGGGTTTGAAGGATTGTGGGAAAATCACATTATTTGAAATGCCTTCAAACAACGGTGCAATTTCCGAAAATTTATAACCCGCACTTCCACATCCAAGTGCGGTCACAAAATACTTCATTTTGGGATGGTTTTTCGTATAAATTTTAAAATCATTAACGTAATGTTCGATCTGTGGAAGAGGCATTTGTTGCAAATGTTCATTGAGCGTTGGAATAGCAAAACTTTGACCAGCCCAACCACGACCAACACCTTTTACCGCCGCAAAATGTTGTGCAGCTATACGTGCAGCTCCAGTATCATGAATACCTGCTAAATTACTTCCAAAAACAAAAACAGTGTCTTCTGGAAGCTCTGTAATGATTGTTTCGTCATGGTATTGATATGTCATTGGAATTCGTATTTTGCGTTGTCGTTGCAACCATGTTGCTATTGATTTGTAATAGGGTCAAGTAAAAAAATATTTAATTGTTATGCTAAGAATTTCAAATTCTTAAGTGCCTTTTTTATTTCAAATCAGTTAAGGGAATTGCGATAAAATTCTCGTGACATGAAATTCACATCTTATTGTCTAAGCTCAAGTTTGAAAAATGATTAATCTTTAGGGGATCCAAATGAGTATCGTTATTGCTGGGGCTTCAGGTGGAATTGGTCATGCACTTTTTAAACAGTTAATTCATCAATCTACAAAGCAAGTTTATGCCATTAGTCGCCAGAAGCTTAGAGAGTGTGATTTACAAGCTGACTTATCAGACCCTGATCAAATAGACAAGGTACGAGATTTTTTAAATCATATTCAGGTTTCAGAAATTTATTGTTGTGCAGGTGTATTGCATGAAGATATCAATATGCCTGAGAAAATGTTAAGTCAAATTCGAGATGAATGGATTTATAAATCTTTACTCTGTACACGACAAATTTCATAGGGCCCTTGTCCTATCAGGCTTTTTCTTTCTTAAAATTGCGAGCACTTTCTTAAATTCTTCTTTTTTTCCAAAACCAATCAAACGTA
>NZ_JBPKBJ010000069.1:0-17374 GCF_051390655.1 Acinetobacter sp. P1(2025) | reverse complement strand
TATAAATGGGTAGAGTACAGGTTGCTGTAGAAGCATGTTTAATTCGTCTAATCACAGATACTTTATAAAGCATTTTAATACTTTTTTGAATCTGTCAATGCGTAAGTCCTAGATTATTGAAAAAGCGGAGTGTAAATATAATGGAAAAACAATTGGATGAAAGAGAAAAGAATATTTTATTGGATAAATTAAAAATTCGTTTTGAAAACAACATGCATCGACATTTGAACTTAAGTTGGTATCAGGTTGAGGAAAGATTAAAACAAGTACCAAATAAATTATGGTCATTGCATCAAATGGAAGAAACAGGTGGAGAACCTGACGTAGTATCAATAGATTCAGACTCATCCGAAATCACATTTTATGATTGTTCATTAGAATCACCCAAAGGTCGCAGAAGTCTTTGCTACGATCGAGAGGCACTAAATTCACGGAAAGAGCATAAACCAATTAGCGATGCTGTTAATGAAGCAGAAGTGATGGGAGTTGAATTGCTGACAGAAGAACAATATAAGCAATTACATTCTATAGAGAATTTTGATTTAAAGACGTCGAGTTGGGTAAAGACACCTGAAAATATTCGTATTTTGGGTGGGGCTATCTTTTGTGATTGTCGTTATGGACGAGTTTTCACTTATCACAATGGTGCTCAATCTTATTATTCAACTCGAGGATTTCGTAGTTTGTTAAAAATCTAAGTTCCATTGGGATGAATGATTCCTTGTAGGAAGTTAAAGTAAACGAACCAATTGAATATTTTTTTTAATCTTAAATTTTGCCAAGCGCTTGCTTGGTTTTTGTGGTTTTGATACCTTAGTGCTCACTAAATATTCGAAAACAATGACCAATAATCGTCAGGAAGTAAGCATGCAACTTAATCCCATATATTATACTGAGCAACATTTAGCATTTGCTGAGAGTGTTAGGCGCTTTACTGAAAAAGAGATTAGCCCTTTTATTAATGAATGGGATGAAGCAGAAACCTTTCCTCGAGAGCTTTATAAAAAAGCAGCCGATATTGGCTTGCTCGGCGTTGGCTTTGATGAAAATTATGGAGGTATTGCGGGGACGGATGCATTCTATACTCTACTTGCTTCAGTCGAGCTAGCGAAATGTGCATCAGGTGGTTTGGCTGCATCTTTGCTTTCACATACGATCGGTACACCACCAATTCAACATTTTGCTCAAGAAGAAGTAAAAGCTGAAGTATTACCAAAAATTTTATCGGGAGAGAAAATTTCTGCATTGGCAATTACTGAACCGAGTGGTGGTTCAGATGTTGCGGCTTTAAAAACTAAAGCGGTTCGAGATGGTGATGATTATATTGTCAGTGGTGAAAAGACCTTTATTACATCAGGTATTCGTGCAGATTATTATTCTGTTGCGGTGAGAACTGATCCCGATGCGAAGGGTGCTAATGGTATTTCAATGTTGCTGATTGATGCACATAGTGAAGGCATTACAAAATCAAAACTAGATAAAATGGGTTGGTGGGCATCGGATACAGCTCATTTGCATTTTGATAATGTGCGCGTGCCAGCTAAAAATTTACTCGGCGCAGAAAATATGGGCTTTTTCGTCATCATGAACAACTTCAACATGGAGCGTTTTTTTCTTGCTGCCAGTAGCTATGGTTATGCATTGGTTTGTTATGAAGAAGCTTTGGATTGGGCCCAACAGCGTCAGACTTTTGGTAAACGCTTAATTGATCATCAAGTCGTTCGTCACAAGTTGGTGGATATGGCGACACGTTTAACTTCAACTCGCGCATTATTGGAAGATACAGCCTACCGTTTAGGAAAACCTGAATTACAGGGAAATGAACTGATTGCGCAAATTTGTATGCTTAAGAATGTTGCAACACAAACTATGCAATTCTGTGCTGATGCTGCGGTACAGACATTAGGCGGTATGGGTTTTATGCGTGGTACGAAATCAGAACGTATTTATCGTGAAGTGAAAGTCAACATGATTGGTGGTGGGGCAGAGGAAATCATGAAAGATCTTGCTAGCCGTCAACTGGGCTATTAATACAAATTTTAAAGGCTTTGAATCAAGAGGAAGTTGGTTTAAAGCCTGATCCGCATAACAAGAATGAGTTAAATAATAATTTAGGAAAAAGGCATGGATGGTTTATCACTTAACCCAATTTATTACACATCTGAACATCTAGCTTTTGCAGATAGTGTTAAACGCTTTGTTGAAAAAGAAATTTCACCCTATGTAAATGAATGGGATGAAGCAGGCACTTTTCCGCGAGAACTTTATCAAAAAGCTGCTAGCATTGGTTTACTTGGTTTAGGTTTCGATGCAGAACATGGTGGAATTCCTGACGCTGATGCATTTCATGTATTGCTTGCTGCAATTGAGATGGCAAAAGCAGCATCGGGTGGGGTTCATATTTCATTGATGATTCATAGCATTGGTACTCCACCGATTCATCACTTTGCACGTCAAGAGATTCGTGATGAAGTTATGCCGCAAATTATTGCAGGTGAAAAAATTTCAGCCCTAGCGATTACTGAACCGAGTGGTGGTTCCGACGTTGCCGCTTTAAAAACAAAAGCGGTTCGTGACGGGGATTATTATATTGTGAGTGGCGAGAAAACCTTTATTACTTCAGGTATTCGAGCTGATTATTATACGGTTGCGGTACGTACAGATCCGAATGGACAAGGTCCAAAAGGGATCTCGATGCTTTTGATGGATGCGCATAGCGAAGGGATTACAAAATCACCTTTAAAAAAGATGGGATGGTGGGCTTCTGACACAGCACACCTACATTTTGATGAAGTGAGGGTACCAGTAAGTCATTTGCTCGGTCAGGAAAATGCTGGTTTTAAAGTAATTATGAATAACTTTAATATGGAGCGTTTTTGGCTAGGAGCGATAGCCTATGGTTATGCATTGGTTTGCTATGAAGAGGCTTTGGAATGGGCACAACAACGTAAAACCTTTGGTAAGCGCTTAATTGATCATCAAGTGGTACGTCATAAACTTGTCGATATGGCTACGCAACTTACAGCTACTCGTGCTTTGTTGGAAGATACTGCATATCGTATGGGAAAAAAGGAACTGCAAGGTAGTGAGCTTATTGCACAGATATCAATGCTTAAGAACGTTGCTACACGTACGATGCAATTCTGTGCTGATGCTGCGGTACAGACCTTGGGTGGTATGGGATTTATGCGAGGTATGAAGTCCGAACGTATTTACCGTGAAGTGAAGGTGAATATGATTGGTGGTGGTGCCGAAGAAATTATGAAGGATTTGATTAGTAAACAGTTGCAATATTAATTGGTAAAAAAGGGGGTGATCACTAATTCATCCCCTTTTAAAATTATGTGGATTCAATCCACTCATGATTTAAAATCGCCCAACGCTCATGATCTTTCCATTCTTTGCTGCCTACACGAAGATATTGACGCGAAACCCCTTCTTTAACAAAGCCTGCTCCTGCCACAAGGTGAATGGAGCGAGAATTTTCAGGTTGGATATTCGCTTCTAATCGATGCAAGTTCAGTGTTTGAAAAGCTTCTTGTAAAATAAGTTGAAGTCCATGTCGCATATATCCAAGACCTATATATGGATAAAAGGCTTCATAGCCTAAATAAGCAGAATGAAAGAGACCTCGAATGATATTCGATATATTAAAGGTTCCTACAATTGTATGGTTTTCAGTTAAACAGACAAAATAACGATATTCTTGCTGTAGGTAATGTTCAAAATCTGTAGGAGGGTATGTCCACGGTTGATGTAGATGAATACTATTTTGGTAGGCTTGTTTGATTTCAACTAAATCGCTGAGTTGGTACTTACGTAAATAGACCTGATTCATTTCAAAGCCATTTCCCAAACCATTTCAGTCAATTCATCAATTTTCACTTTACCTTCTGGTCGGTACCATGTGACTGTCCAAGAAATAGAACCACCGACTAAACGTCGCCAAATAAACGCATCATGTTTGACTTTGCCTAGAGTGCGTAATTTTTCAATCACATCAAGCCAGACTTGCTCATATTCATTACGCATTTTCAAAAGATAGTCTTGTTTTTCTTTAGAAAGCGCAAACCATTCATGAACCAGCACTGCCATAGCCGCACCAGTATCACCAGTAATTGAGATCAGCTCAGCTCTGATTAAATCACGCAATTGTTGTTCAGGATCATTTGAGCGTTCAGCCGCTTCTTTAAGCCGTGCAAAGTTATAAATAATGGTTTGTTCCATCACAGTAGCAAGAATGTCATCTTTACTTTTAAAGTGATGAAAGAGACTACCTGATTGAATACCAATAAATTCACCAAGTTGGCGAACCGTGGTTTTATCATATCCTTGCTTATAAAACAGATAGGCGGCACCTAAGAGCAAACGTCCACGTGGGCTATCGTCAAAACATACGATTTTTGGTATTTGCTCAATTGAAGTTGCGATCATGCCTGTCCGTCTATCCCGTTTAATCAAAGTGTATTGTAACAAAATTCATTTCATGAATTGTCTTATCTTTTTATAACAAGCATTTGCTTGAATTTGTCTATTTTTGCCAATACAGCATATCATTCTGTACTTTACAAACCAAGCACTTGCTTGGTAATGTTGTGTTGTTTTTAATAATAATGAGAAAGCTCATGACAAGCGTCAAGCAGGATGACCAAAAGTTAGTAAAAATTGGATGTGCTTCTGGGTTTTGGGGTGATACCAATACAGCTGCTTTTCAGTTGGTGCATTTGAGTGATATTGATTATTTGGTCTTTGATTATCTATCTGAAATTACCATGTCAATCATGGCTAAAGCAATGATGACCGATCCTAACCATGGTTATGCATTGGATTTTGTTAGTCGTGTGATGTCTCCACTGATCAATAAAATCGCTGAAAAGAAAATCAAAGTGATCAGTAATGCAGGTGGGGTGAATCCCTTAGCTTGTCGTGATGCTTTACAAAAAATCATTGATGAAAAGGGCTTAGATTTAAAAGTAGCTGTGGTACTTGGTGACGATGTATTGCCAAAGCACACCGAACTACAGCAAAAAAATATCAAAGAAATGTTTAATGGCGAGCCTTTGCCTGCACATGTGGCGAGCAGTAATGCCTATTTAGGTGCTGTTGCTATTCGTGACGCTTTAGATTTGGGCGCGGATATTGTGATTACAGGTCGTGTTGTTGATTCGGCTGTGGTACTTGCACCGTTGTTGCATGAATACAAATGGTCATTGGATGACTATGACAAACTCGCACAAGGTTCATTGGCTGGGCATGTAATTGAGTGTGGTGCTCAATGTACAGGTGGTAATTTTACTGATTGGCGTTTAGTACAAGGCTTTGACAACATGGGTTTTCCAATTGTAGAAGTCAGTGCAGATTCCTCTTTTGTTGTGACTAAACCACAAGGTACAGGTGGTTTAGTGTCGACTGCAACGGTCGCAGAGCAAATCGTTTATGAAATTGGCAATCCACAAGCCTATTTACTTCCTGATGTGACAGCTGATTTTAGCCAAGTCTATTTAGAACAAGTGGGTAATGATCGAGTTAAAGTTACAGGTGCAACAGGTCGAGCACCAACTCAACAATATAAAGTGAGTGCCACTTATGCTGATGGTTATCGTGTTTTAGTCAGTTTCTTAATCGCAGGTCGCGAAGCGCCTGAGAAAGCACAAACCATTGCCAATGCCATTATCAATAAATGTGAGCGTGTATTGGCTTTACGTTCTGTTCCTCCATTTACAGAAAAATCGATCGAAATTTTAGGTATTGAAAGCACCTATGGGGCACATGCACGCATTAAAGAAAGTCGTGAAGTCGTGGTCAAAATTGCAGTCAAACATCTGTTTAAAGAAGCGTGTATGTTCTTCGCTTCGGAAATCGCACAAGCTTCTACAGGTATGGCACCTGCATTAGCGGGCATTGTCGGTGGTCGCCCTAAAGCCTCAGCAGTGGTCAAGTTGTTTTCTTTCTTGATTGATAAAGATCAAATCAAGGTTGAGGTTGATTTTGCAGGCCAGCGACATCCTGTTGAGATTCCTACTGGCTCAGCAACACAGAATTTCGCTCCCCATCCAACTGGTGAAGTCGCAACTTATCAAGGCGATGAAATCGAAGTGCCTTTGATTGAGATTGCTCATGCTCGTAGTGGAGATAAAGGTAACCATAGCAATATTGGTGTGATTGCGCGTAAAGCAGAATATTTGCCGTGGATTCGAGCGGCGCTCACTGAAGCAAATGTTTCAGACTATATGCAGCATGTTTTAGATCCAGAAAAGTCAAAGGTCATTCGTTATGAATTACCTGCGATGAATGCACTGAATTTTATGTTGGAAAATGCCTTAGGTGGCGGTGGGATTGCAAGTTTACGTATTGATCCACAAGGTAAGGCTTTTGCACAGCAATTGTTAGATATGCCAGTCAAAGTACCAGCGAAATTGTTAGAAAAATAAGTAAGGGATGTAAATCAAATGGGTTATCAATCAATTTTCAGAGCAGATGCATTTGACGACAAAGTGATTATCGTCACAGGTGGCGGCTCAGGTATTGGACGCTGTACAGCACATGAGCTGGCATCTCTAGGTGCTCAAGTTGTGATTACAGGTCGAAAAATTGAAAAGTTAGAAAAAACTGCAGCAGAAATTAGCGAAGATGGTGGAAAAGTCCATTTTATCGTTTGTGATAACCGTGATGAAGAACAAGTCAAAAGCATGATTGCTGAAGTCATTGAAAAATTTGGCAAGCTCGATGGTTTAGTGAATAACGCAGGTGGGCAATTTCCTTCGGCATTGGAAAATATTTCTGCTAATGGCTTTGATGCTGTGGTTCGCAATAATTTGCATTCTACATTCTATTTAATGCGTGAAGCCTATAACCAATGGATGGCTAAACATGGGGGCAGCATCGTCAACATGACTGCAGATATGTGGGGCGGTATGCCAGGTATGGGACATTCAGGTGCAGCACGCTCAGGTGTGGATAACCTGACTAAAACGGCTTCAGTAGAATGGGGTAAATCGGGTGTGCGCGTCAATGCAGTTGCGCCAGGATGGATTATTTCATCAGGTATGGACAACTATAGTGGTGACTTTGCCAAAGTAATCATTCCAAGTTTGGCAGGTAATGTTCCGTTAAAACGTATGGGTACAGAATCTGAAATTTCTTCAGCAATTTGTTATTTGCTTTCTGATGCAGCGGCTTTTGTTTCAGGGGTAACTTTACGTATTGATGGTGCTGCATCTCAGGGAACACGCATGTATCCATTGGCAGATGCAACCAATAGCCAGTCTTTTAATGGTTTCCATCGTGCTTTTATTCCAGAGATTTTTAAAGATGAGGCTGGAAAAGCAGAGCAACGCTCTGCCCAGCCGCAAGACGACAAGCTAGGCTTGGAGTGAGGAAAAACAATGACCATTCTCCAATCTGAAATTGCAGTCGGTAGTGAGCAGTATCAACAAAACCGTGAAGCTTTGTTGAATCAAATTGCGGAAGTACGTGCAGTACAGCAAAAGAGTATTGATAAATCTTATGCGGCTAAACCAAAGTTTGATAAGAAAGGCAAAATCTTGCCACACGAACGTGTGCGCTTACTATTGGATGTGGATTCACCTTTTGTCGAGTTATGTGGCTTAGTTGGCTACAACATGCATGATGATAAAGATGGCTCAGAAGCGGGTGGTGGGATTATTGCGGGTTTGGGTTTTGTTAGTGGTGTACGCTGCCTAGTCTCTGCTAGCAATAGTGCGATCAAAGGTGGCACTATGTCACCGATGGGTGTACAGAAAACCTTACGCTTACAGAAAATCGCACTTGAACAAAAACTACCGATTGTTACTTTAACGGAAAGTGGTGGGGCGAATCTTAACTATGCTGCTGAAGTATTTACCTATGGCGGTATGACCTTTGCCAATCAAGCACGGATGTCTGCGGCAGGGATTCCACAAATTTCGGTGGTACATGGTAATGCCACAGCAGGTGGAGCATATCAGCCTGGTCTGTCTGACTATGTGATCGCGGTGCGCAAACAAACCGAAATGTTACTGGCTGGTCCGCCATTGTTATTGGCTGCGACTGGTGAGGTGGCAACGGCTGAAGAGTTGGGCGGTGCTGAAATGCATACCCAAGTTTCAGGTGTAGCAGAATATTTGGCGGAAAATGATGCAGATGGGATTCGACTTGCTCGTGAGATTTTAGAGCATTTGAATTGGAAGGAACAAACCACTAGTCTAAATCAAAACTACAAAGAACCGCGTTTCGCGCCTGAAGAGTTGCTTGGCATTATTCCCAAAGATCCAAAGCAACCTTTTGATATGAAAGAGGTTGTAGCTCGCATTATTGATGATTCAGATTTCCTTGAGTTTAAACAGGAATACGATGCTTTAACCGTATGTGGTTGGGCGAAAATGGGTGGCGTACATATTGGCATTATTACCAACAATGGACCTATCACACCACAAGGTGCGGTCAAAGCAGCACAATTTATTCATCTGTGTGAGCAGACCAAACGACCACTTTTATTCCTGCATAACACTACAGGTTTTATGGTGGGAACAGATGCTGAACAGAACGGCATCATTAAGCATGGTTCGAAATTAATCCAAGCAGTTGCGAATGCGACTGTACCGAAAATCTCGATTATTGTGGCTGGTTCCTACGGTGCAGGCAACTATGCGATGTGTGGGCGTAGTCTCTCTCCAAGTTTTATTTTTGCATGGCCAAATTCACATGTTGCGGTAATGGGGGCAGCACAAGCAGGGAAAGTGTTGCGTATCGTCGCAGAAGGTAAACAGAAAGCTTCTGGAATGGAACCGAATCCACAAATGTTGGATTTCCTAGAGCAAAGCACTGCGATGAAATTAGAACAGCAATCGACTGCTTTGTTTAATACAGCAATGTTGCATGACGATGGCATTATCGATCCAAGAGATACGCGTAAAGTCCTGATCTTCTTGCTACAAACCATTTATGAAGCACAACAACGTGAACTTAATCCAACACGTTTTGGTGTATCGAGATTTTAAGAAATCTCCCCTAGCCCCTCTTTTTAAAGAGGGGAACTCCTTCCTTTGAAAAGGGAGGTTGGGAGGGATTTAAGAATATTTAATTTTTAAGGAAAAAATAATGAAATTTACCGCAGAGCATGAAGCATTACGTCGTACCGCACGTCAGTTTGTAGAAAACGAACTAAATCCATTTATTCCAGAATGGGAAGCAGCAGGACGCTTTCCGATTCATGACGTGTTTAAGAAAATGGCAGATTTAGGTTTGCTGGGTATTTGTAAGCCAGAAGAAAATGGCGGTTTGGGTTTGGATTATTCATATAACCTTGTTGTCGCTGAAGAATTAGGGCGTGCAGCATGTGGTGGTGTGCCACTGGCGATCGGTGTGCAAACCGATATGGCGACACCTGCACTTGCTCGTTTTGGTAGCAAAGAATTAAGAGAAGAATTTTTGAATCCTGCGATTCGTGGTGAATATGTGGCATCAATTGCAGTATCAGAAGTGCATGCAGGTTCAGACGTAGCAGCAATCAAAACCACTGCGAAAAAAGATGGTGATGATTATGTGATTAATGGTAGCAAAATGTGGATCACCAATTCATTGCAAGCTGATTTCTTCTGTTTACTTGCCAATACTTCAGATGACAAACCGCATGTCAATAAATCCATGATTATTGTGCCTGCGAAGACTGCGGGTATCAGTTTTTCAGAGCCGCTGAATAAATTAGGTATGCGTTCAACCACAACTGCTCAGGTCTATTTTGATAATGTTCGTGTACCACAGCGTAATTTGGTTGGTGCTGAAGGCATGGGCTTCATGATGCAAATGATGCAGTTCCAAGAAGAACGTATGTGGGCATGTGCCAATGCAGTAGGCGGTTTAGAAAAAGTCATTCAACAAACGATTGATTACGCTAAAGAACGTACTACTTTTGGTCAGCCCTTGATTAATAACCAATATGTACATTTCCGCTTCGCCGAGTTAATGACTGAAGTTGAAGCATTAAAGGCGCTGACTTATCAAGCTTGTGAACAGCATATTGCTGGGGAAAATGTCACGATGTTGGCTTCGATGGCGAAACTCAAGTCGGGACGTCTCACTCGTGAAGTCGCTGATACCTGTCTGCAATATTGGGGAGGCAATGGCTTTATGTGGGATAACCCAGCTTCTCAACTTTATCGTGATGGTCGCCTTGGTTCAATTGGGGGTGGTGCCGATGAAATTATGCTCGGGATTATTTGCAAGTTGATGGACATTTTGCCGAAGAAACAGAAATAAGGCAGGGGAAGATCATGATGCTTTCAACTTCTCTAACTGATTTACCAGTGGATGAAAGTCTCCAACTTGAACAACAGGGCAGTATTTTAACGATGTGGCTTAATCGACCTGAAAGTCGCAATGCCATGAGTCTCAATATGGTCAATGCGATTCAACAGGTCTTTACCCAAATAGCAGATGATGTATCGATTCGTGCTGTGATTTTACGTGGTAAAGGCGGACATTTCTGTGCAGGCGGTGACATTAAAGATATGGCAGCACTCCGTGTAGAGGCGGCGAATGTGGGTAGCTTACAGCCATATGTTGATTTTAACCGTCGTTTCGGTGCCATGATTGAACAAGTTGATCAAGCGCCACAAACCGTGGTTGCGGTATTAGAAGGTGCGGTATTAGGTGGAGGTTTTGGCTTGGCTTGTGTTTCTGATATCGCGATTAGTCTCGATACGGCACAGTTTGGCCTACCTGAAACAGGCTTAGGTGTTTTGCCAGCGCAAATTGCACCTTTCGTAGTTAAACGCATTGGATTAACACAAGCGCGTCGTTTGGCATTGTTAGGTTCTCGTTTCAATGGTGAGACTGCTCAGAAGTTAGGTGTAGTACATGATGTAGTACATGATGAAAATGAGCTTGAGCAGCTACTGAGCGATACAGTTCAACAAATCAAACGTGCTGCACCATTGGCCTCTCGCAATACTAAAGCTTTATTACATCGTACTTTGAATGAACCCTTAGATTCTTTACTCGATGATGCTGCACAGCAATTTGCGCAAGCTGTCGGTGGAGTAGAAGGTCAAGAAGGCACGATGGCATTTATTCAAAAACGTTTACCAACTTGGGCTGAGCAATGATGAAATTTTCAAAAGTTTTAGTCGCAAATCGTGGTGAAATCGCAGTTCGAGTGATGCAAACAGCGAAAGCGATGGGCTATCAAACAGTTGCTGTATATTCAGATGCAGATGCCAATGCTCGCCATGTTCAAGTGGCTGATGAAGCTGTATACATCGGTGCATCTAAAGTTTCTGAGTCATATTTGTCGATCACCAATATTATCGAAGCCTGCAAAAAGACAGGTGCGGATGCTGTTCATCCCGGTTATGGATTTTTATCTGAAAATACCGATTTCGCCCAAGCGTGTAGTGATCATGGCATCACTTTTATTGGTCCAAATGCGACTGCGATTCATTTGATGGGTAGTAAGCGCTTGTCAAAAATCGCCATGCTTGAGGCGGGTGTACCTTGTGTACCAGGTTATGAAGGTGATCGACAAGATATCGAATATTTAGCTGAACAAGCAGAAAAAATTGGTTTCCCCTTGATGGTGAAGGCATCTGCTGGTGGTGGTGGACGTGGCATGCGTTTGGTTCACCAGTCTGTTGATTTGTTGGAAGCTTTAAAAACCGCACGCTCAGAGGCTGAAAATGCCTTTGGTTCAGGTGAGCTGATCATCGAAAAAGCGGTGATCGCACCTCGTCATGTGGAAATCCAAGTGTTTGGTGATACGCATGGTAACTATGTATACCTGTTTGAACGAGATTGTTCAATTCAACGCCGTCATCAGAAAGTAGTCGAAGAAGCACCTTGTCCGGTGATGACACCTGAATTACGTCAGCAAATGGGCGAGGCTGCAGTTGCTGCCGCCAAAGCTTGCGACTATATCGGTGCAGGTACAGTTGAATTCTTACTTGATCAATCAGGCGAGTTTTATTTCCTTGAAATGAACACCCGTTTACAGGTTGAGCATCCAGTAACAGAAATGATCACGGGCCTCGATTTAGTTGAATGGCAACTCCGTGTCGCAAATGGTGAAACTTTACCTCTACAGCAGCATGAACTCACCTTAAATGGACATGCAATTGAGGTGCGTTTATATGCAGAAGATCCACGTCAGGATTTCTTGCCTCAAACTGGAAAGGTACTTAGTTGGAAACCTGCAGGCTCTGATGGAATGTTACCAAATGTTCGGATTGATCATGGTATGTTAGAACAGGGTGAAATTAGCCCGTTTTATGATCCAATGGTGGCGAAGATAATTGCTTATGGTAAAACTCGTCAGGATGCGATTCGTCTGTTAGCGCGTGCAGTAGATGATTGTGTGCTATTGGGTGTGAACAGTAATAAACAGTTTTTGGTGAATTTATTACGTCATCCGATTGTCGTGGCAGGTGATACTAATACCGCATTTATTCAACAACATTTTCAAGATGATGTCAGCCTTCATCAACAGGCACCAAGTTTGGAAAACCTTGCGGTTGCTGCAGCAGTGTTCACTCAACTGAACCAAGCAAAAGTTTCATGGCAAACAGGTATTTCTGTGCCTTTCCCATTAAAACTAAAATGTGCCGATCAACATTTATTACTTCATGTCCAAACAGATCACGATCAACTGATCGCTATGCTATGTGATCAGCAAGTCAAGATTAAAATTCTAGCGATTCAAGATACACAGATCATTTATGATGTAGATGGTATACGCCGTAAATTGAGTTATGTGCTTGATCAAAATCAGCTTTATTTAGATACAGCGAATGGCAATCTCATCATAGAGAATAGCACTTACGCAGAACCTGAAGCGGTTGAAGTTATCGGTGATGGGAAGATTCGAGCACCAATGGATGGTGCGATTGTGAATCTATTGGTCAACGCTGGTGATACCGTTACCAAAGGTCAAACTTTGTTGATCTTGGAGGCGATGAAAATCCAACAACAGATTAAATCTGATGTGGATGGTGTCGTTGATGAGCTGATTGGTCAAGTCGGTCAACAAGTGAAAAAACGACAATTGTTATTAAATGTCGCAGTTGCATAAAGCTTATTAATTAAAAAGCTAGGTTAGACCTAGCTTTTTAATAATTTTTCTACAGCATTGAGTGAACTTCTCGAATTTCCCTTTAATTCTTGTGTTGCAAACTCTGCCAAAGCTTGTTCATGTGCTAATAAATATTGCAGAAAAGTTTGAGTCTGAGTATCGGCGTGTTGATTCATTCTCTCAAACGTTTCCATAAAAGGTTTCGTACCTTGTTTAAGCAAATGCATCGCAACTTTCCACGGAAGCTTTGCCATCGCAATCCCTGATGCTTTGGCTTGTAATTTGATATGTGGTCGAATCTTTGCGGTATGACCATTTTGAATCAAAAACTGTTGTAACTTATGCAAAGTTTGAGTTTCTAATTGAGCCAAGAGATTCCATTTATATTGTTGCTCAGTCGAGCGGGTATGCTTTGCTGCATTCAGAAAAACCAATTCACCTAAGATTTCAGATTCTAGTGCGGTATTTAAGTCATGTTGCAGTTTTGGGTAATTCATTCCATTGATTTCCAAAAAAGAAGCTTTTCGTGAGTTTTACTTTTACCTCAGTATAGGTGAAAAAATGAGATGCTGAAATAGTCGCCATCTGTATATCAGATGGCATCAAAATCAAGGAAACAGATTCGATCGCAAGCTTTCAAGACGTTGTTGATACTGCCTTTGCCACTCAGTTTCGGAAAGCTGAGACTTGAGCGGTTGCATTTCTTGTTGCAGTTGTTTGAGTGCCTGTTGATATTGATTCACTTTCTGTTGCTGCTGTTGTTCACGTTGTTGCTTAAATTGCAGGTCTAATTGCTCTTGTTGTGTGAGATAGCGTTGTTGTAATTCTTGTTTTAGACGTTGAGTTTCAGCAGTTGGTTGTTTCTCATCAAGTAGCTGAACCGCTTGTTCATAACGAGAAAAATTATCCTCTTGCTCCATTAATCGAGGATATTCTTGTTGAAGCGTTTCTAATGCAGCCAATCGTTGTTCAGGATTCAATTGCGTATTCTGTTTAAGTTCCGCATAAGCAAAACGATAATCTGCATATTCACGTTCTTGTTCAAAACCTAAAGCTGCTTCATCTTTACCTAGGGTTTGTTCTCTTAGTTTCCAAATTGCATCAAAGCGTTCTTTGGGGGATAGCGCCGTTGATAATACTGTACTTTGCATTTGCTGTTCATATTGCGGCATACGCTTCAATAAATTTTGCACAGTTTGAGCAAATTGTTGATCAGGATAGGCATTAAGTGCTTTTGTTAATGCAGCATTGCAGTCATCTAAATGGCAACTGGCTCGGTATTGATTTAAAAACTGGTTAATATTGCCTGGATTTTTTTGTAAAGCCTGTAACTGAGTCTGTAATGATTGTTGCAATATCTCATCCTTACTTCTGTTTTGCATATCATTTGAATTAGACACAGTGTGATTGGAGGACTGTTCATTTTTGGTTTGTTGCGTAGCAGCGGAAGAGGCGGTACTCTTCCAAACTGCAAACGCAATTAAGACCAATAGAACAATAAGGCATGTGATCCATAGTCTTTTATTCATAATACTTCCTACTTAGGGGCCATAATTAAAATGTCCCATTACAGGGAAGTGATCTGATAAATCCCAAGTCATATAAAGCGGATCTGCGGTAGAACGTAAAATACGAACGTCATTGCGAGATTGAATAGGCTGACGATGTGTATTTGAAGAAACGACATAATCTAAATATTCAACCGTTGTTCCACCCGAACCAGCTGCGCCAGCTAATTTGTTAACACGTGGGTCAAAAGTTGAAGCAGTGTAACCAGTACTGATTGGTGCAGTTGCATTAAGATTGGTCAGCATATCTTGATAATCTTGCGGCCATAAGAATTTATTTACATTAAAGTCACCACCCATTAATACCGCATCGAAGCTAGGAATATTCTGCTGATTAATTAATTGACGGATTTGTTTAAATTGAACTTGTCGTAATGCACGTGCCTCATCTGTATCGAAGGAAGCCGTGTGGGTGGATGTTACGTGATAAGCTTTTCCATTTTTGATGATCTCAGCATAAATTACACCTTTGTCAGCAAAACAATCTGTTCCTGTACAATCTGGATAAATCATTTCAGCTGTTTTTACGATTGGATATCGACTTAAAACAAGGACACCACTGTCATATAAGTTATAGCCTGAACCAACTGGAACATGGGTTTGATATGGATATTGTTGGACTAGTTGATTCAGCATACTAGTCCGTGATGATGAAAATGCTTCTTGAAGCAAAATGACATCATATCCATTTAAATGATTTGGTAACTCTGCTAGGCGTTCGCTAATTTTGCTTGCAACCATAGGCAATGCATAAATATTGTATGACAGTACTTTTAATTCGTCTGCGCTATTGGATACAGGTTCTTGCACTGTGTTTTGGTGAATTGTGTAGTGGAAATCATCATACCCACCCGTGTATTCAGCTTTGACCGCAGCCTGAGCAGATAAGCCTGCATAAGTTGTATTAATTCGATGAATTGCACGATCAGAATACCATGGAGATGTCGTGGTTGCTGTTTGGATACCATGCTTAATCGTACTACCTGTCCAAGTACCTGTCATGGTTTGTTTGAGCGTTACTTGTGAATTTCCACTCGTTACAACAGTGTCAAAATTATAGGTTTTACCTGATTTTATGCCTGAGTATCGATTCATTCGCAGCACGCGTTTAGTCTCATAGGGTGCGATTTGAGTCGCTTCCTGAGCCCACTCATTTCCAGCTTGTAAAATATGCGTTCCAGTTTGAGTGATTTGTACAGATACCGTTTGAGGTGTTGTATTCGTGACAAATACATAAGAATCAGCATATGCATTTTGTGCAGATACGCCACCTGCTAAAAGCATAACCCCAGCGGCAAATTTAAAGCTGTCCAGCTTCATCGTTCTTCTCCGTTAAATTTAATTATTTGTGAACAAACTCCTTTTCATAATCATTTAAATTTTCGTTTTTGAATATTTTTTGGGTTATGATTTGTTCGAAAATAATCATAATTGAAAAATATTTATAATTCATTTAATTTTTTTTACCATTCATCTGAATTTGTATGATTTATCTTGTTGTTTAAGCATATTAAAAACTGGATAAGTAGGGTTTGTTCTGAATAGTTGGGTTATTTGCAATACTTCAAAAAAGAAAATTATAGAATGTGGATTTTCGAAATTAAAAAAGCTCTGACAAATTGATCATTCATCAGAGCTTAATTTATGCGTTATGAATTATGCTTGATCAGCTTCTATGATTGCTGCGCTTGCTTGCTTAAGGCTATATAACAATTGACCAAGTAATACGTCTTTGTTGCTTAAAGTCACCATAACCATTGGGTGGTGGGGGGCAGGGATTGAGGTCAGGATTGCCTTGCCATTTTCTGCATCTAAAGTAATACTTTGACAACCAGTAAGTTGAATCTCTTTTAAAAAGGCACTCACCATAGCCAGAATAGAACTACTCACCGCAGCAAGCTTAGTACTATTATATGGATTCTTCTTATAGATGGATGCCAATTCAAAACCATCTGTAGAGCAGAGCATAATATAATCAATGCCACGAATATTCATCAATATGTCATTGGCTTGAGCTTTAGCCAAATGGATCAACTCCTTTGGCGCTGTACGTTGTTGACTTGGAATGCTGAACATAATTCTTCTCTTTCAAAATGATTAATTCGTTGCTCTCAGATTGACTTCTAGTGCCGCAATCAGTGATTCAATCATCAGCAGAATGTGTTCTTGTTTTCGGGCATCAATAAAAAACAGAGGATATTGATACTCATTTTGAATTAACCAATCTCGATAAATTGAAATCGGTTGCCCTTTATTTTCATCAACATGTGTGATGCCGATCGAAATATTTTGTGTATAGTCTTTAAAAGTATCTAAATAGCCTTCTAGCTCCTCTAGAGGAACTTTACTATTATGATCAACCAAGATAATCACACCCAAAGCACCTTGGCAAATAACTGGCCAAATGAAATCGAATCGTGCTTGTCCAGGTGTTCCATAAAGTCCAATTTTAACACCGTCATCTAAAGTAATTTCACCATAATCAATGCCAACAGTTGTTTGCATTTTATTATGTGCCTGACTGTCTGTATTAAATGCTTCGGTTGCAAGCACAGGAATTTCGGAGAGTGATTTAATCGCTTCAGTTTTACCTGCACCCATGCTTCCTGCAAATACAATTTTATATTGTTTAGGACTTACGCACTATCATTTATAGATTCTCTGTGGTAGCAGATGGTTTTTATCGAGAATAAAGTCATCAATGAAGTCTTTGATGATTGGTCTAAATAATTTCTTCTGCCAA